>NZ_JBSTYP010000043.1:0-41318 GCF_054052405.1 Aeromonas aquatilis
TGCTGGAGCGTTACGGGAAGGAGGTGAATATCAAAGCGTGTATGCATGAGGCGCTGGGACACCCCATGCAACACGTAATTGGGACATAGCCATAAAAAAACAGGGCCCGCAGGCCCTGTGTCATCAGATGAGGCTGGTTGCCTGCTCCAGCCAGGCGAGATCTTCGCCCTCGAGCAGCGGGCTCAGGCGGCGGAACACCTCGACGTGGTATTCGTTGATCCAGCGGAATTCGGCCGGGCTCAGCAGGCTGCGGTCGATCAGGCGGGTATCGAACGGCACGTAGGTCAGCCGCTCGAAGCCCAGCATCGGCAGCTCGCCAACCTGTTCCAGCTCGGTCACCACCACCAGGTTCTCGCAGCGGATACCGAAGCCATCTTCACGGTAGTAGCCCGGCTCGTTGGAGAGCACCATGCCCGGTTGCAGGGCGACCATGCTCCCTTTCGGCGCGATGCGCTGGGGCCCTTCGTGGACGCTCAGGAAGTGGCCGACGCCGTGGCCGGTGCCGTGGTCATAGTTGTAACCGGCTTGCCACAGCGGCATGCGGGCCAGCACGTCGAGCTGGATGCCGGCGGTGCCGCGCGGGAAGCGGGCCTGATCCAGCGCGATATGGCCCTGCAGTACGCGGGTAAACATCGCTTTCTGCTCGTCGCTCACCTCTCCCACCTTGATGGTGCGGGTGATGTCGGTGGTGCCATCCATATACTGGGCGCCGGAGTCCAGCAGATAGAGGCTGTCCTGGCCAAACGCGCGCGGGGTGCCGTTAGTGTGGTGGTAGTGGCACATGGCGGCGTTGGGGCCGAGTGCAGAGATGGTATCGAAGCTCGGCTCGACGTAGTGCTCCTGCTCGCGGCGGAACGCCTCGACCTGATCGGCCAGGGTGCCTTCATCCACTCCTTCGAACTCGCCGGAGGCGACCAGCCGATCCAGCCAGGCAAAGAAGCGGGTCATGGCCACGCCATCGCGCAGGTGAGCGGCACGCATGCCGGTCAGCTCGATCTCGTTCTTGCACGCTTTCGGCAGCATGGTGGGGTCCTGCCCTGCCACCAGAATGGCACCCGCCTCTTCCATGATGAGCTGGGTCCAGGCGTTGGCGCTGTCCGGATCGGCCAGCACCTTCTGCTGATCTTCACCGATGCGTTGCAGCACGTCGCCCAGCTTATCGATGGGGTAGACGGAGACATCCTGGCCAACGTGTTGGGTGAAAGCGAAGCAGTCAATTTTGTCGGTATCGACGAAGAAATCCATGCTGGTGTTGGCGTAGAGCACAGCAAAGCCCAGCACCACCGGCAGCCGGTCGATATCGCGGCCACGCAGGTTGAGCAGCCAGTTGATGGGCTCGGCCTGGGTCAGCAGCACGGCATCCAGCCCGCGCTTGCGCAGGTCGGCCGCCAGCTGTTCACGTTTGGACTGGCTGGACTGGCCTGCCAGCTCCTCGCTGTAGAGGATGACCGGGCTCTTGGTCGGCTCCGGGCGATCGCTCCAGTACTGGTCGATGGGGTTCTGCTCGACGCGGATCAGCTCTATACCGCGGTCGGCCAGCACCGCCTTGGCATTCTTGTACCAGGTCAGGCTGTGCAGGCGGGCATCGAAGCCGACCCGGGAGCCTGACGGCAGTTGCTCGGCCAGCCATTGCACATGAGGATTCTCAATGAGGTGGAGGAATTCGAACAGTTCGGCGGGAGTTTGCATCCGCGCCTGCACCGTATAGCGACCATCGACAAAGAGGGCTGCTCGCTGGGCCATGATGATGGCGACTCCGGCAGAGCCGTTGAAACCGGTGATCCAGTCAAGCCGCTCGGCATAGGCGGGGATGTACTCGCCGAGGTGCTCATCATCGTGGGGGACGATAAAGGCGTCCAACTCCTGCATGGCCAGCTCGGCCCTGACTTGGGCGACGCGGGTTTCAATTATCTCGAAATTATTCATGTCGTTAGTGCCAGATGGTTGCTATATGAGTGTTCAGTTTTTATGGCCGCTGGCCAGGATCCGCTTGATCGACTGGCCCGCCGCTTCGATATGCTGCTTGAGCAGCACCACCGCCTCGTGCTTGCGCCGGGCGCGGCACAGTTCCAGCAATTGGGCGTGTTCACGCTCCGCCTTGTCCACGCCGTCGCTGGCAAAGAGCAGCTCGAAGCGGACATAGCGGTCACAGCTCAGATTGATCTGGGCGATGAGATCCAGTGCCTGGGGGCGACCGGCTGCCTGATAGAGGGTGGCGTGAAAGCTGTGGTTCAACTCGGCCCAATGTTCAATCTGGGTGCCTGACTCCAGGGCGTGATCAAACTGGGCGAGGATCGCCTCCGCTTGTGCGAAGGTGGCTTCCGTCATCTTGTCGACGGCGTGAAACAGGGTATCGGCTTCCAGCAGCGCTCGCAAATAAAAGAGCTCTTCGATGGCCGAGGCGTCCAGCATGGTGACCACGGCGCCGCGATGGGCTTCGAACTTCACCAGCCCCTGCGCTTCCAGCTGCATCAGGGCTTCGCGCACCGGGATGCGGCTCACGGCCAGCTCTTTGGCAATGGCATCCTGACGCAAGGGGGCGCCAGCGGGGAACTCCCCACGGAGGATCCGGCCACGGAGGTTTTCCATCACCATCTGGGTTCGGGTCTTGTAGGGTGGGGTCATGGTCGGGTCACGATTGGGCGTTACAGAATTGTATATTGTATAAAGTTTGGCTGAATCTAACCTGTCACAACAGGCAAAGGCAAGGTTTTGGCCCCTTTAACGGGGACGATGGCGGCGTTCGGGGCCGCCATAAAAATAAAAATGCCGATCAGCATGGCTGACCGGCATGATGTCACTGATACGACGCGAGCCTGTTACAGCTGCGGACCTGCCGCTACCAGACGTTTGCCCTCGTCGTTATCGGTGAAGCGCTCGAAGTTCTTGATGAAGCGCTGGGCCAGATCCTGCGCCTTGGCATCCCACTCGGCCTTGTTGGCGTAAGTGTCGCGCGGGTCGAGGATGGCCGGGTTCACGTCGTGCAGTGCAGTCGGCACTTCCAGATTGAAGATCGGCAGCACCTTGGTCTCGGCCTTCTCGATGGAGCCATCCAGGATGGCATCGATGATGGCGCGGGTATCCTTGATGGAGATGCGCTTGCCGGTACCGTTCCAGCCGGTGTTGACCAGATAGGCCTCTGCACCGGCGGCTTCCATCCGTTTCACCAGCTCCTGACCGTACTTGGTCGGGTGCAGGGAGAGGAAGGCTGCGCCAAAGCAGGAGGAGAAGGTCGGAGTCGGCTCGGTGATGCCGCGCTCGGTACCGGCCAGTTTGGCGGTGAAGCCAGACAGGAAGTGGTACTTGGTCTGCTCCTTGGTCAGTTTGGAGACCGGGGGCAGCACGCCGAAGGCGTCAGCAGTCAGGAAGATCACCTTGGTGGCGTGACCTGCCTTGGAGACCGGCTTGACGATGTTGTCGATGTGATGAATGGGGTAGGAGACGCGGGTGTTCTCGGTCTTGGAGCCATCATCGAAGTCGATGGTGCCATCGGCAGCAACGGTCACGTTCTCCAGCAGCGCATCGCGACGGATGGCGTGGTAGATGTCCGGTTCAGCCTCTTCGGAGAGCTTGATGGTCTTGGCGTAGCAGCCCCCTTCGAAGTTGAACACGCCGTGGTCATCCCAGCCGTGCTCGTCATCGCCGATCAGCTGACGCTTGGGATCGGTGGAGAGGGTGGTCTTGCCGGTGCCGGAGAGGCCGAAGAAGATGGCGACGTCGCCGTCCTGACCCACGTTGGCGGAGCAGTGCATGGAGGCAATGCCGCGCAGGGGCAGGAAGTAGTTCATCATGGAGAACATGCCCTTCTTCATCTCACCACCGTACCAGGTGCCACCGATGAGCTGCATCTTCTCGGTCATGTTGAAGGCAACAAAGTTCTCGGAGTTGAGACCCTGCTCTTTCCAGTTCGGGTTGGTGCACTTGGCACCGTTCATCACCACGAAGTCGGGTTTGAAGGTTTTCAGCTCTTCATCGCTCGGGCGGATGAACATGTTTTTCACGAAGTGTGCCTGCCAGGCCACCTCGGTGATGATGCGCACGGCCAGGCGGGTATCCGGGTTGGCACCGCAGAAACCGTCGATCACAAACAGGCGCTTGCCGGAGAGCTGTTTGGTGACCAGCCCTTTCAGATGTGACCATACTTCGGGGGTAATCGCTTTGTTATCGTTTTTACCCTGGTCAGACCACCACACAGTATCCTGGGTAGTGGCATCTTTGACGATATATTTATCTTTCGGGGAGCGACCGGTGAAGATTCCGGTGTTTACATTGACGGCGCCCAGCTCGGTCACCACACCGCGCTCGAACCCTTCCAGGTCAGGGCGTGTCTCTTCCGCGAAAAGCTGCTCGTAAGAGGGGTTGCGAACGATTTCTTGGCTGTTTTTGATGCCGTACTGGTCCAGTCCTAATTGTTGGGCCAGGGTGGGTTCTGCCACGATTGTCATTGTATTCTCCTGGGTTCAGAGGTTGGTAGGGTTCTATCTGACGGTCATCCTATCACTTAGGTGGTAGAGTTTAGCGATCGCCATCAAACTTTATAAAATAGGGTGTTTTTTTGTTATTAAAGTTAAAGGCGGGTTTTGCCCGCCTTTAATTAGTGTAACTTGTTTGCATCATTGCCGGGAGCCCTGCTGAACAGGGTTTCGACATCGATCCCATTAAATTGGTACTGGGCGCCGCAATAATCACAGTGCATGTCGATCTTGCCGAGTTCCTGCACCATCTCCATTACCTCTTCCTTTTCTATCTGCAGCAGGGCCCCTTCGCAGCGCTCGCGGGAGCAGGTGCAGCGGAACTCGACCGCCTGCGGATCGAACACCCGTACCTTGTCCTGATGGTAGAGACGGTAGAGGATCTCCTCGGCTTCCAGACCGAAAAGCTCTTCATCCTTGATGGTGCTGGTGAGCTGGGTCAGGTGATCGAAATCGTTGCTGTGATCCTCGCTCTGGGCGGGCAGCTCCTGCAGCATGATGCCGGCAGCGCGCGGTTCGCCTTCGTGGTAACCGGTGCGGATCCACAGCTTGGTGGCCAGCTGTTCGGAGCGGGCAAAGTAGTGCTCCAGACAGCCAGCCAGGGTGTCGGCGTCCAGCGCGATGATGCCCTGATAGCGCTCGCCCTGCTCCGGGGTGATGGTGATGATCAGCTGGCCGTTGCCAATCAGGCTCTGCAGCTTGCCATCGCTCGGCAGCTCGCCTTCATAGCGGGCCACGCCGCGCAGCTGCTGGTTGTTGTCACCGTTGATCACGGCCAGACGCACCGGGCCATCGCCCTGCAGTTGCACCGTGATGGAGCCTTCAAACTTGAGGGTGGCGGTCAGCAGGCTGGTGGCGACCAGCAGCTCGCCCAGCAGTTTTTGCACCTGCACCGGGTAGTTCTGGGCTTCCACTACGTGGCGGTAGGTGTGATCCAGCTGGACTAGCTCGCCACGCACTTCGTACTCTTCAAACAGATAGCGATACAGCAGATCTTGGTTGCTCATCATGTATTCCTGGCTTTTCGGTGAGGTAAATCGGGCGGGCTGGGGTTGATGCCAGCCCGGTATCAAATCGGGGTCGGTCAGTATTGTTTGACCTTGAGCAACTGGCGTCGCTCCTGCTTGTCGGGGCGGCGCTCGGGGCTGGGGGCAAACTGGCTGTTGAAGCGGCGTGCCTCGCTGTTCTCGGCCCGTTTTTTCAGGCTCTCGGCGGTCTCTTCATAGAGCTGCTGGGCCAGCGGGGCCGATTTGCGCTGCTCGCTCAAGGCCAGCACCCGCACTTCGCGTTCGTCCTGCCCCTGCCAGAAGCGGATCAATGCACCCACTTCCACCTGTTTGCCCGGTTTGCTGCGCTGACCATTGTAGTGCACCTTGCCCCCGTCTATCTGATCCCGCGCAATGGAGCGGGTCTTGTAGAAACGGGCTGCCCACAGCCACTTGTCGAGACGAACCTCGAGGGCACTTTCTGCATGATTGGGCATGAACAGGCTCCATAACGGGGAAAAGAGGTGGTCGATTATACCAGAGCACGGGGTCGGGATAGAAACCGGGCCGCCGCCGCGCGGGGCGCAAACCATGTCAAGGTGATGCAACATATGGGCAGTTTGCTGATTCACAAGGGAAAGCCGCTGCTTTATCGGGTATTCATGGGGCAGGGAGGGGCCTCCATACCGCGCATATAAAGCTGCCGCCCCGATTGGGGGCGGCAGCGTTCACATCCGTTGACCACGGCTCAGTCAGAAGTGATCGTGCTGATCCGGCTTCTTCTGGTCGTGCGGCCCTTCGCTGTGGGCGATGGCGGTGCGGATGAGGTCAACCCCGGCACGGATAATCAGTACCCCCATGTTGACCAGCTTGACGCAGACCCACATGAAGGTGATGAGCAGGATCAGCTTGAGCACGGTCTGGAAGGCTTCCAGGAAGTTCTGCTCCAGCTGGGCGGTCAGGCCGTTGGCGCTGGTCATCAGCCAGGTGTAGACCTCGCGCACGAACGGGATACGGCTTGGCATCTCCAGCACATCCAGTGCGGCAGGGAGCGCCTGGAAGATGACGATGCTGCCGAACAGGATCAAAATGACACCGATGGCGATGCCGAGGAAAAAGCCGAACTGTCTCATGGAGGGCTCCAGCATTTGCTGCATGAAATTGAAGATAGCCGCCAATAGTAGGGAGTGCCCTCGCTCATCGCAATCTTCCGTGCACCGCCATCGCGGCGGGAACGGCGGCGATCCGGCCGCGACCATTGCCCAACTATCTGATTTCTGGGAGGCTTGTCGCCATTGTGCATAGGGAACGCAAATTGATGTCGAGAACCCTCTTTTTACTCTTGCTGGCGCTGTTTGCCGCTCTGCCAGCCCTGAGCGCCGAACCGGCGGCACCGACGGCGGCGGCCTGCGCCATTCGTCATCAGGATCAACTGCTGCTGGTGCAGGATCGCATCTCCTCCCGCTACAGCCTGAGCGGTGGCTATATAGATGGCGGTGAGAGCCCGCAGCAGGCGGCGCTGCGCGAACTCTATGAGGAGACCGGCCTGCGGGGGGAGGTGGTGCAGGAGCTGGGTCGCTGGCAGCGAGCGGTTATCTTCGCTTGTCGCACTCTGGAGCCTATCATCGCCCAGCAAGATTCCGATTTTGTCTCGCTGCTGAAGGCCCCCAATCTGGGCGGGGAGATCCTTAACGCCCGTCTGATCGCGGTGGACAAGCTGCCCCGCGAGCAGCGCCGCTTCCCCGATCAGCTCGACTGGCTGCAAGCCCGGCTTGGCGAGCTGCCCGAGAGCGAGGTGCGCTGGCAGGCCGATTTCGTGGCGCAGAGCAATGCGCTGCATCAGGCCGAGATCCCGCTGATGCTGCGCCTGCAGCAGTGGCTGGGGCCCGATGTCTGGTGGCTGTCGGTCAGCAATCTGTTTGGTTCAGGCGGCTTTCAGCTTGCCCTGATACCTTTGCTGCTCCCGCTGCTGGGGTGGCCACGGCTGCGCCAGCTGCTGTTCGCCATGCTCTGGCTTGGCTTGCTGGTGCAGGCAAGCAAGGAGGGGATTGGCTGGCCGCGCCCCTTCCATCTGCAACCTGAACTGGCGACTCACAGTGCTCAGGGCTTTGGCATGCCGAGCGGCCACACTGCCTCGGCCCTGCTGTTCTGGGGGGCGCTGCTTGGCTGGCTCTGGCCTGCCCGGCGGGGGCTGGCCTATTCGCTGGCCTTGCTGCTGGCGCTGACCACAGGTCTGGCGCGGGTCTGGCTCGGGGTGCACTTTATCTCCGATGTGGCGGCGGGGCTGCTGATTGGCTCCTTGCTGCTGGCGGTTCGCCCATACTGGCGGCTGGATCAGCGCTCCTCGGTCTGGGGCGTGCTGATCGCCGCCGCACTGGTTTGCGCTGGCCTGAGCCAGTCGGCCCATCTGGCCGGGATCGGGCTGGCGGCGCTGGGCCTCTGGCTTGGAGGGCGGGTCACGCTGGTGCGCGATGGTTATTCTCCGTGGCTGACCGGCGCCGTGGTGCTGGCGGGCATGCTGTTGATGGTGGCGGGCGCGTGGGCATTGCCGCTGCTGACCAGTAGTTCGCTGGCTATCCTGCTTGGTCAGTTTGTGCTCTTTTTCGGGCTGGGGCTCTGGTTGAGCGCTGGCCTCTGGTGGATACTATCTCTCTTGAAACAAGACTCTCGACCCAGGGGCGGATGCCCTGACAGGGAAACCCTATGAACATGAAAAAAGTGGATTTGGCCAAGATAACCCTGGGGGTGCTGTTTATCAGCATCCTGATTATCTCCTGTTTCCTGGTGTTGCAGCCCTTTCTGCCCGCGCTGGTGTGGGCCACCATGATCACCATCGCCACCTGGCCGTTGATGCTGATGGTGCAGCGGGTGTTGTGGGGCAAGCGGTCGCTGGCGGCCCTCTTTATGACGCTGGTGCTGCTGCTGATGTTCGTTATCCCGCTCTTTATGACGCTGGCCAATGTGGCGGAGAAGGCCCCCATGCTGATCGAGCTGGGCACCAGTATCAGCCACTCACCGCCGCCGGAGCTGCTCTGGCTGCAACAGATCCCGCTGGTGGGCGACAAGCTCTATGGCTTCTGGCAGCAAATTCTGGCGAGCGGTGGTCAGGTGCTGTTTGCCAAGCTGGCTCCCTACTTTGGCCAGACCGCCCGCTGGCTTGCCGCTCAGGCGGGCAATCTGGGGCTGCTGTTCGTTCACTTCCTGCTGACGGTCGGTATCTGCGGCCTGCTCTACCACTCGGGTGAAGTGGTGGCGACCGGCATTCGCCGCTTCGCCCACCGTCTGGCCGGGCAACGGGGCGACAACGCCACCGTACTCGCTTCACAGGCGATCCGTGCCGTGGCGATGGGGGTGGTGGTGACCGCGCTGGTGCAATCCTCGGTAGCCGGTATTGGCCTGCTGATTGCCGGTATCCCCTACGCCATGGTGCTGGTGGTGGTGATGTTCCTGCTGATCGTCGCCCAGATCGGCCCCTTCCCGGTGCTGCTGGCCTGTATCGGCTACCTCTACTGGAGCGGCGACACCACCTGGGGCACCTTCCTGCTGGTCTGGTCACTGTTTGCAGGCACCATGGACAACTTCCTGCGCCCCTTCCTGATCAAACGTGGCGCCAACCTGCCGCTCATCCTCATTCTGGTGGGGGTTATCGGCGGCTTGCTGGCGATGGGGATCATCGGTCTGTTTATCGGCCCCGTGGTGCTGGCGGTGGGCTACACCCTGCTGGATGCCTGGATCAAGGAAGATGACCAACCGGCGGCCGCGGCGGTTGAAGCGCCCAAGGCCGAGTGACGATTCAGTAAAAAGACGATTCGGTAACAAGACGATTCAGCCATCCATCGCTGATGCCAGGAGCCGCCCATAAGGGTGGCTCTGTTATTTGTGGTGATTGCGATTATGGCTATTTGTGGTGATTGCGATTATGGCGATAGTGTCAGGCTGGTAGATCCGCGCCAACCTGCACATCCCACATATTACCGTCTCATGTAGGTTCGATTAGCGAAACGTAATCGGACGATCGAGATGCCGCTGTTCCGGTATTTCCGTGAGTCAGCGGCATCTGGCAGAGGGGAAATGCGGGTGACTTATGGCGGTAAAGCAGAGCGGGCAAGCGGTATAAGCTGAATTTATGGGTTTGTGTTAAATGCCCCAATTTTTGCTTATACCGATGTCTGTCCAGCCCCTACGCCACGATTTGGCCCGTTACAGGCCTGTCACCGGCAATGGCCGATTTGTGCCAACCCGTATGCACCCTATATTGCCGTCCCACGCAGGTTTGATTAGCGAAGCTTGATTGGAGAATCGAGATGCCGCCGTTCCGGTATTTCCGTGAATCAGCGGCATCTGGCAGAGGGGAAATAGGAGTGGGCGTTATAGCGGGGGAATGGATTGACGCGAACGTCCGATTACGCCTGACGGCTAATCGAACCTACGGGCTAGGTGATCTTGTTCAATTCGTATTTCAGGCCTTCAAAAGCTTCAGAGAAATACTGGGCTTGATTCTTTATGTTAAAAATCGCGTTTTGCTCGTTAGGATACTCTGGAAGCATAAAAATATTATCTAAGTGAGCAATCATGCTTTGAAATTTTGTCGATGCCTCTTTGCATTCATAAGATGATAACCCAATAGACACTCCTTTTTCATAAATGTCATTAGCTATAGACTTGTTTGTTTCGATAAACTGACATAACTCCTGAAATAGCACATCTGTGCCTGAGTACAACTTAAATACGTGCTCTAGCTCAGCAAACAAATGTGATGATTTAATGAGCGCATCATTAACGAACTGAATAAATGTTTCTTTGGGCATCTCATTTTTATGATTGTATTCAGCTGTTGTTAAGTACATAGAGTTCCAGACAACATTTACCCCATCGCCTATCTCTTGCCCATTTTGAGAGGAAGGTCGGAATTTTTCTTCAAGATCACGATCTATCCACTCTGATTTACACAGATAGTTATTATTTCGTTCATCTTGAGGAGTTGGATAAATAAACAGCCAAACAACATCTGCCGGTTTGTTTTTCCAGGCGAATCTTGTGTGTTCACTTCGGTGATATTCGCACATTTTTATCTCTTCGTTTAAAGTGCGAATGATTGTAAGTAACTCAGCTTGACTATGCTCTTTAGACAATGTGACTCGTGCAGAATATCGTTTTGCACCACCAAGACTGTTATCTGATATTTTATTGATGGTGTAATCTGGGATGATTTCAACTAGCTTTGCAAGACGACGTAAGTCGTTGTTCATACCCGCATTTACTTCTTGCTGAAAAGGGATAATAACTTTCCAAGCTTTGCCTGTATAGCTAATAGTATGCTTAGTTATTGCTTGCCAGTATGCAATGTTATTGTCGATGTCACACAAAACAATTAAAACAGGCAGTGAATGATTAAGCCAATATTCTAAGTGTTCCATTTCGCCACGGTAGACGTAACCATCTTTTGTCGTTTCTTTAAACCAAGATGCACCCGATTTAATTTGCAATGCAATTAATCTTCCCGAAGCTAAATTTTCGTCAACTAGCTCAACGTGAGCATCTATCCCACAATCAACAATTGGTTGTTCCCGAAAAATGTATCCACATCTTTCGAAGAGTAAACCTGTGGTTTGAACCCCGATACGATCTGTTTGAGAGCTGCGACTATATTTCATTGCTTGAATTTTCCAATGATATCGAAAAGCTATATAACACCACTTCGTCCTGCTTCCAGCGAAAAGTTATTTTCAATCACAACATCGCAGCCAACCTCAGGGGTTGAACGCATTCGTTCAATATTCCCCTTTGGCACTGATTTTTTGCTGTTGAGCCAAAATACACTTCTGGAGCAGCAATGGAAAGTGCTATCCCGTCTCAGCTACTTGAATAACTCGGGAGTGTGATCGAGGTGACACGCCATATGGCGTAGTGGCCAATATACAGGGCTGCTGATCAGGAGCTTGTGGTTAACAGAAAGAGGCATGGATAAATAACCCGGGGCGTGGCAACGCCCCGGGTTATCAGTGGGTAGGAAAGGGTCAGACTGGCTGGTGGAGGGTGATGCAGTGAATACCGCCACCACCGGCGGCGACCGGATCGATATTGATCTGCACGATGTCGCGGCCGGGGTAGAGGCGGGTCAGCAGCTCGTGGCAGTAGCTATCGGCGGCCTTGTCGCCAAACTCGGGGGCGATCACCGCACCATTGATCGGCAGATAGTTGATATAACCGGCGGCAAAGTCGCGGCTGCGGCTAAAGCGGTTGTCCCGCCCATCGAGCGGGGGCGGCAGCACATGCAGCTCCAGCTTGTTGCCGTCCGCATCGGTGGCCTGCTTGAGGATGGCCAGATGCTGGCGGGTCACCTCGTAGTCGTGGGACTCCGGATCGTTGTCCAGATTGACCACCACCACCCCGGGGCGGACAAAGCGGGCGTAGAAATCGACGTGGGCATCTGTAATGTCCTTGCCCTTGATGCCCGGTAACCAGATGATTTTGCGCAGCCCCAGATTGGCTTTCAGCTCCGCCTCCAGTTGCGCCTTGCTCACCCCCGGGTTGCGGTTGCTGTTGAGCCAGCAGCTCTCGGTCATGATGGCGGTGCCGTTGCCATCCACCTCGATGCCGCCCCCCTCGCCAGTCAGCTTGCTCTGCAGATAGTGAGCATCCGCCTGCTTGCTGACCAGCTCGGCTACGCCCGCATCCTGTTCGTGCTCCTGCTTGTCGCCCCAGCCGTTGAAGTTGAAATCCACCAGCCCCAGTTCCCCTTCGCCGTTCTGGACGAAGACGCCACCGGTATCGCGCAGCCAGATATCGTCCAGCTCGGCGACGATAAAGCGGGTGTTCTGCTCGCCACAGAGCTTGCGGGCCAGCGCCTCCTCCTCTTCGCGGCAGAGCACACTCACATTGGTGTAAGGGGTCATGGCTTTAACCAGCCGCCCTATGGTGGCCTGCACCTCTTTGTAGTCGCGGCCCCAGATATCGGCGCTGGCGGCAAAGGCGACCCAGACTTGCGCCTGAGGGCCAGCCTCATCGGGCATATGGAACGGCTCGCCGCTGGCAGCATCCTCATCGGCATTGCTGCTGGCCGCGTGGGCCTTGCCCGGCAGGTTGCCGAGCCCGGCCAGCGCACCGATGGCCGCCAGCTGTTTCAATACGTTGCGTCGGGATGGCATCAAAAAACTCCTTGGCTAAGTGCTCTCTTTGCGGTGGCCGAATGACCGGGAGTGACCCGCGCTGTTAATCCAATCGCGCTGAGTAATAGACTATCCGTGCTCATGGCGGCGAACAAACGATCGATGTCCCATAAAAGGGATAAGTGCAGCCAATCAATGGCGCTCAAACCATGGCCCCGCAGGAGCATCAGGAGAGGTAAGGAGTGCCGCGCCTTCTGCCACTGGCTCGGCCAGCAATTGGCTGACGTGAACCCGAGCGGGAGGAGGGTGGGGTTGCCACCCTCTGAGGCAGGTCACTGAATCGGGGGCGCTGGCGTGGTTAAATGGTCGGCTCACATCTTGCCGGATATTGCTGTGACCATGCCATCTGACCTTCAGCCGCTGCTTGCTTGGCCTGACTATCTGCAGGCATCCTGGCTGCGCTGCGCCCACCAGACCAGTGCCAGCCTCTGGCATCCGCCCCACAGTGCCAAGGGGCAGACCTTGCAGAGCCTGCGCCAGCGCAAGCGCGACCTGCTCACCACCGGCGAGATGGCCCTCGAGGACCTCTACGAATTTATGGAGGGGCGCCCCTGCGCCCTGCTGCTCACCGACGAGAGCGGCTGCCTGCTGGCCCAGACCGGCCACCCCGGTACGCTGGCTGAGCTGGCGGTTCTGGGGTTTGGCCCCGGCGCCTTTTTCAGCGAAGGGCGCATCGGCACCAATGCCATCAATCTGGCGGCGCTGGAGGGAGTGCCGCTCTGCGTCAGCGGCCCCCAGCACTTCAACCAGACCCTCCACCCGTGGCACAGCTGCGCCAGCCCGGTCTACAACAGCAATGGCCGTCAGGTCGCCATCATCGCGTTGATCTGCAAGATGGAGGAGGCGAGCGCTGGCGATCTGGCGCTCACCGTCAGCGCCGGGCGCGAGCTGGCCCATCTGCTGCAGATGGAGACCCTGATGCAGGAGTCCCAGCATCACCTGAGCGAACTTTACGCCCTGCTCGATGGCATGGATGACGGTGTGCTGGCTTGGGACCCGCAGGGTAGGCTGCGCTACCTCAACGCGCTGGCGGCACAACGGCTGCGGCTCGATCCCGCGCTCTGTCTCGGCCAACCGCTGGAGCAGCATCTGCTGTTGCCGCAGCGGTTGCAGCTGGCCATCAGGGGGCAGACGCCGCTGAGTCATGTGGAGGTGACGCTGGAGCGGCTCGGCGCGCAGGAGGGGGAGTTTATCAATGCGCTGGTGAGCCTCAAGCCGTTGCCGGGGCCGGAAGGGGTCAGCTTTATCGCCCTGCTGCACCCGGTCGATCGGCTGCGGGCGATTCATCAGCTGCGCCAGACGGTGCCCGAGCTGTCGGCGCTGGTGGGGGAATCGAGCGCCATGCGCAAGCTGCTGCGCTACGCCCGGC
Source organism: Aeromonas aquatilis (assembly GCF_054052405.1). Lineage (NCBI taxonomy): Bacteria > Pseudomonadati > Pseudomonadota > Gammaproteobacteria > Aeromonadales > Aeromonadaceae > Aeromonas > Aeromonas aquatilis. The sequence continues at coordinate 13,997 of NZ_JBSTYP010000043.1, forward strand.
AGGCGGCCCAGAGTCAGGGGCCGATCCTGCTGCGCGGCGAGGAGGAGGTGGGCAAGGCCCAGCTGGCGGAGGCGATCCACTTTGGCAGCGAGCGGGCCGCCGGGCCGCTTATTACCCTCAACTGCAAGGCGCTGCCGAGCGAGCGGATGGCGCTGGAGCTGATGGGGTCCGACGAGGCGGGGCAGGAGCGGGCGGGCAAGTTCGAGCTGGCCCACGGTGGCACCCTGGTACTGGAGCAGGTGGAGTGCCTCTCCGCCCCCATGCAGGCGGCGTTGCTGCAACTGCTCAAGACCGGTCGCATCCAGCGCTTCGATTCGGCCCGCATCCTGCCGCTCAAGGTGCGGATCATTGCCACCAGCAGCGCCCCGCTGGAGCAGCTGGTGCAGGAGGGGCTTTTTGGCCGCCAGCTGCTCTATGCCTTGCAGGCGTGCGAGCTGTGGCTGCCGGGGCTGCGGGAGCGCGCGGCGGATCTGCCGGGCCTGATCAGCCAGCAGTTGGCGGCGCAGGGACGCGAGCCGGTGCGCCAGTTCAGTCCGGCGGCCCTCGATTGCCTGCTCGCCTATCCCTGGCCCGGCAATCTGGGGGAGCTGCGCAGTGCCGTCGAGCATGCGCTGCTTCACGCTGGTCAGGGGCCGATCCCGCCCGAGGCGCTGCCCGCCGCCATTCGGCACGGTTATCAGCAGGTGGCGGACGAGGTGGTGGGGCAACCGCTGCTCACGCTGGCGGAGCTGGAGCGGCAAGCCATCCTGCGCTGCGCCCACGCCTGCAAGGGGCAGGTGAGCCAGATGGCCCAGCATCTTGGCATCAGCCGCACCACCCTGTGGCGGAGGCTCAAGCTGCTCGAGATCGATCCCGCCGATTATCACGGCTGATGGTGAGCCGTCGCCAAGAGGCCCGCAGAAAACGACAAGGCCCCGCAGATGCGGGGCCGTCTTATATGGCAGGGTCAGTGGTGGCGCAGTTACAGCCCCAGCTGGTGGGCGGTGACGATGGCCGCCAGCACATCCTCGGCGGTGACCTTGAACGGCATGTTGTGGATGGTCTCGCCCTCGGCGGTGGAGGCTTTGGCCACCTCTATCAGGCGCGCCATATCCAGCTCCTTGACCCCCATCATATGCAGGTTGGTCGGCAGGCCCACCGAGCGGCAGAAACCCAGCACGGTCTCGATCTCCGCCATCGGGGAGTTCTCCAGCACCAGCTGCACCAGAGTACCGAACGCCACTTTCTCACCGTGGTAGAGGTGGTGACACTCGGCCAGCTGGGTCAGACCGTTGTGGATGGCGTGGGCGGCGGCCAGTCCGCTGCTCTCGAAGCCGATACCGCTCAGGTAGGTGTTGGCCTCGATGATGTTCTCTACCGCCTTGGTGCAGAGTCCCTGTTCCACCGCCAGCTTGGCCTTGTAGCCGTCGGCCAGCAGGGTCTTGTAGCATAGCTCGGCAATGGCCTGCGCCGCCAGCGTGGAGGCTCCACCGGCCATGGTCTGGCAGCCGGAGACCTTGTTGGCGCGCGCCTCGAAGTAGGTGGAGAGCGCATCCCCCATGCCGGAGACCAACAGCCGTACCGGGGCGCGGGAGACCACGCCGGTATCCATGATGACCATGTTGGGGTTGGTCGGGATCATCAGGTATTCGCTGAACTGCCCTTCCGGGGTGTAGATGACCGCCAGCGCGCTGGTGGGGGCATCGGTGGAGGCGATGGTGGGCACTATGACCACCGGCACCTTCTGGTAGAAGGCGACCGACTTGGCGGTATCCAGCGTCTTGCCGCCGCCGATGCCGATGATGACGTCAAACGGGGTCTGCTTGCAGCGGGCCAGCAGGCGGTCGATCTCGGGGCGGGAGCACTCGCCGTTGAAGCAGTCGAACTCGGGCTTGATCCCCGCGCCGTGGAAGCTGGTGGCCACTGTATCGCCTACCAGCTTGGTGACGAAGGCATCGGCCAGGATCAGCGGCTTGCTGCCGAGCGCTTTAACGTAGTTGCCGATATTGGCGAGGGCCCCGTTGCCTTGCACGTATTTGCTGGGGCTGATGATAATGCGGTCCATATTTTATCCCTCTCTCTAGTTCATAAGACTTCTTTTGAAACTAACAGGGGCGAAGGGGCGGCAGTGCCGGGGACTCCTTCGTCTTGAATGAAGCTGCACAGGCTCAGCGAGCGAATGCAGCCCTTGAAACAGTGGTGTGCGGCGTTAGTCGCCGAAGCGCTCGGCTGCCAGTTGCTGGAAGCAGGCCAGGGCGGCGTTGGCATCCTCCCCGCGTGCCAGCAGGGTGAGCTGATCGCCCTGACGCACGTTGAGCATGGCGAGCCGGGTCAGGCTACGGGGATTGGTCTCTTTATCCCCCCTTTGCAGCTTGAGTTCAGCGGCAAAGGGCTTGAGGGCGGCCACCAGTCGGGCGGCGGGGCGCACATGCAGGCCGTGGGGGTTATCCACCACCACCTCGCAGCGCAGCCAGCCGTCGTCGGCAACGGGGGCTGTCTCGGAGGCGGTCTGCGCTTGGCTGGCAGGCAGCATCGCCTGTTTCGGGCCCAGCGCGCCGAGCGCCTCGGCGGCTACCTCATCCAGCGTCAGGCCGGAACCGGCCGCCACCACGGCGGCCAGCGTGCCCTCGACCAGCGGGGCGGGGCAGAGCCGCACCCGTGCGCTCAACTCCGGTGGCAGCAGTTCGAGGGCGGTTTCGGCGCTGAGCAGGGCGCTGCCCAAGTCCATCAGCACCAGCACGCCGCTGCCGTCGTCCGCCTCTTCAATCGCACTCATCACCGCGATGGCATCGGTGCCGATGGGGTGGTCGGGGTCATCGACCCCGGCCGCCAGCAGCAAGCGAGCCGGACTGCCGAGCTGGTCGGCCAGCGCTTTCAATCCGGCAGCCAGCATGGCGCTGTGAGAGACAACTACGATTCCGATCATGTCACAACCTCGCTCTGTCACGCAGGGCGGTCAGCAGCAGCAGGGTCGAGGTGGCCCCTGCATCCTGATGGCCGATGCTGCGCTCGCCAAGATAGCTGGCGCGCCCCTTGCGGGCCTGCATCTGGATGGTGGCCTCGGTACCGGCTGCGGCGGCTGCCACCGCCTTGTCCAGCGCTTCGCTGATCGACAACTCTTGCTGCTGCGCCTGCTGCAGGGCGGCCAGTGCCGGCCACCAGGCATCGCACATGGTCTTGTCGCCCGGCTCGGCACGGCCACGGGAGACGATCCCCTCGATGCCATCGCTCAGCATTTTGCACAGCTGGCTGAGGCTCAGGCTCTGGCAGGCGTCGCTGCTGGCCGCGGCTCGGATAAAGAAGGTGCCGTAGAGCGGGCCGCTGGCGCCGCCGACCGAGGAGAGCAGGGTCATGCCGGTGGTTTTCAGTACCTGACCGATATCCTTGTCCGCCACTGCGGGCAGCTTCTCGGCCACCTTGGCGAAGCCGCGTTGCATGTTGAGGCCGTGGTCGCCGTCGCCGATGTCGGTATCCAGCGCGGTGAGGTAGTCGCGCTGCTCGGTAAAGATGTGTTCGCAGTCGAGCAGCCAGTTGACGATTTGGTGTTTGCTTAGCATGGCTATCGGCACTCCTTAGCAGCCGCGACGCAGGGCGGGGGTGTGAACGGGGGCATCCCACAGGGTCATCAGTTCGTCATCCACCTTGAGCAATGTGATGGAGATACCGGTCATGTCGAGGGAGGTGCAGTAGGGGCCGATCAGGTTGCGCACCAGATGGATGCCCGCCTCCTCGCACAGGGTGGCAAGGCGACCATAGACGCCATAGAGCTCGGAGATGGGGGTGCCGCCGAGGCTGTTGACCAAGGCGATGACCCGATCGCCCTTGTTGAGTGGCTCGATAAAGGTGTGCTCTTCCTGCCAGCTGCCGCTGGTGCGATCCCAGTGGCGCAGGGTGCGGCCGTAGGGGGTGTTGTCAGCAAGCTCGCTGAACATGTCGTCCACCAGGGTATTGAGGTTGGTGAAGGGGCGACGCTCGATGCCAGGCTCGCCGTGGATACCGACGCCGAACTCCATCTCGTTGTCCGCCAGGGTGAAGGAGGGCTTGCCGGCGGCAGGCACGGTGCAGGCATGCATGGCCACGCCTATGGTACGGCTCTGGTTGTTGATGCGACGGGCCAGCGCCTCGCAGCGCGCCAGATCGTAGCCCGCCTCGGCGGCGGCACCGACCAGCTTCTCGCACAGCACGGTCGTGGCGACGCCACGGCGGCCGGCGGTGTAGAGGCTGTCTTTGACCGCCACATCGTCATCGATCAGGGCGAAGCCCACTTTTACGCCATCGCCGTGCAGCAGCTCGACCGCGGTCTCGAAGTTGAGCACGTCGCCGGTGTAGTTCTTCACCAGAAACAGCACGCCCGCGCCGCCATCAACGGCCTGACCGCACTCGTACATCTGATCCGGGGTCGGGGAGGTAAAAATCTCGCCGGGGCAGGCGCCATCCAGCATCCCCTTGCCCACCAGACCACCGTGCATCGGCTCGTGGCCGCTGCCACCGCCGGAGACCAGCGCCACCTTGCCCATCACGGGGGAGTCGGCGCGGGTGATGTAGTGGGGTTCGATACGTACCTTGAGCTCGGGGTGGGCGGCTGCCATCCCCATCAGTTGTTCACGGACCACGGCATCGACGGCATTGATCAGTTTCTTCATGGCTCACTCCTTGGCTTGCCACCGCACGGGTGGGCAAATGGTTGATGGAGCCAGTCTAACGGGATAAATCGGGAGAAAAATGACGGCCTGTTCGGTTCGGATTTGAAACAGCAGAGGGGGTATCAGTGTTTCAATCTGAAACTACGCAGGGCTGGCGGGCGGGAAACTGTTAGCTGACTCACAGCCATGAAAAAGGGCCCCGCAGGGCCCTTCGCTACAACCGTACGGGTTAGATGGCCCAGCCACCGGCGTAGAAGACCACCAGTGCCACGGCGATGATGACGGTGCCGACGTTCAGCTTCTTCCACTCGGCAGCAAACAGGCGACCGATGACCAGTGCCACGAAGCCCAGCATGATGCCGGTCACGATGTTGCAGGTGAGCACGATAAAGACGGCGCACAGCATGCCGGAGAGCGCATCGACCGAGTCGCTGAAGTCTAGCTTGGTGACGTTGCCCAGCATCAGCAGACCGACGTACATCAGGGCCGGTGCGGTGGCGTAAGCCGGTACCAGATAGCTCAGTGGGGAGAGGAAGATCATCAGCAGGAACAGCACGCCGACCAGCGCTGCGGTCAGACCGGTTTTGCCACCGGCCGCAGTGCCTGCGGCAGACTCGATGTAAACGGCAGCCGGAGCACCACCGACGGCGCCCGCCACCATGCTGCTGACGGAGTCGGCAGTCAGGGCCTTGCCGCCGCTGATGATGTGGCCACGCTCGTTGATGAGGCCTGCCTGACCGGCCACGGCACGGATGGTACCGGTGGCGTCAAACACGGCGGTCATCACCAGCGCCAGTACGGTCGGAATCACCACCGGATTGAGGGCGCCCAGCAGATCCATGCTGCCTACCAGCGAGCCTTTCTCGCCAGTCAGGCTCGGCATGGCGAAGAAGCCCTGCCAGGTTACTTTCGGGTCGAAGATAAGGCCGAGGATGGAGATGGCGATGATCACCATCAGGATGCCGCCCGGCACCTTGCGACGCTCCAGACCGAAGATCGCGGCCAGGCCCAGCACCGTCATGATGACCGGGAAGGCGGTCACTTCACCCAGTTGCACCGGCAGACCGGCCCCTTCGTTCTTGATCACCATGCCAACGCCGTTGGTGGCGATCAGCAGCAGGAACAGACCGATACCGATGCCGGTACCGTGGGCGATGCCGGAGGGTAGGTTATCCAGGATCCACTGGCGCACGCCGGTGACGCTGATCAGGGTGAACAGCACACCCATCAGGAAGATGGCGCCCAGCGCGACCGGAATGCTCAGCCCCTGACCCAGTACCAGACTGAAGGCGGTAAAGGCGGTGAGGGAGATGGCGCAACCGATAGCCATCGGCAGCTTGGCCCACAGCCCCATCAGCAGGGAGCCGAAGGCGGCGATCAAACAGGTGGCCACAAACACCGGGCCCTGCTCAAAGCCGGCAGCACCCAGCATGTTCGGCACCACAATGATGCTGTAGACCATGGCCAGGAAGGTGGTCAGCCCCGCGACCAGCTCCTGACGCACGCTGCTGCCGCGCGCAGAAATGGAAAAATAAGAGTCCAGAAAGCCGCCAGTCCCTGTTTGGGCGGCCATATCTTGCTTTGCCATAACTAATCCTGAAAGTGTGAAGGAAATCGTTTGCGTTGGTGGCGCGCAAAATAGCAAGAATCTGTGACAAAAGCAGCGGATAACTGGAATTTTTCCTCAAGATCTCTGCATGGGAAGCCATTCGAAGCTTGTTTGGAGACTCAATTGATAAGAGACAGCGAAAAACAGCTCGGAGCTGGTGAGGGACGGGGAGGGGATGGCGGTGAGCAGATAGCAAAAAACCCGCCTTGGCGGGTTTTTTCATTCAGACCGGACGGTTGCCCGGGCGTGAATTACAGAGCTACTACGTTGGCAGCAGCCGGGCCTTTCTGGCCTTGCTCGATGGTGAACTCAACGCGCTGACCTTCGTCCAGGGTTTTGAAACCCGGGGTCTGGATGGCGGAGAAGTGAACGAACACATCTTTGCTGCCATCAACCGGGGAGATGAAACCAAAACCTTTTTCGGAGTTGAAGAACTTAACGGTACCAGTCACTTTAGACATAATAATTTCTCTTTAATTTAGTGTTAGAAATGCCATCAGATGGCAAATTTGATTTTTCGTCAGCAATACGTATGGGGAGCACTAAAGAAGGAGAATTATTTGATAAGAACTATCCGAGGATAACGCTTATGCTAATCACTGCTTTACTAAAATGACTGCCTAACATAATCAGGTCTGAACTGCCGAACTATCGAGGGCGATTAAAACACGCTCTCATTTTTAAAGCAAACATTATCTCGATATTAATGTTTTGTAACAGCTAAAAATATCATTTTTTATAGTAAACATGATGCATTTCAACGACATAGAAAAATCAGTGCAGACTCATATCACCCTGTAGCAAGCCGGATTCGGCTTTGTTGTCCTGACTATGTTGCCAGTTCTGGCAAAAAATATGAGAAAAAATGAAAAGCTGGCGATCGCCGGGGATTGTCCGTTTGCGTTCTATCTAACCCACAATGTGAATCGACCCTCAGCTGCTGCAATTAGCGCTTGAGAAGCAAATCTACGGCAGTATCAAATCGGGATCATCTGGGTATCACTCAGACATGCAAACGCCCGCAGGCCTCAGGTGCCAGCGGGCGTTTTTAAAGAAGGGGGGGATCAGCGCTTGCTGCGAAACTTGTTGCTGACCGAATCGATCCAACTGAAGGTTTCCGGCAGCACCTGATTCTTGGCGCGCTCTTTGGCTTTCTCGCGAGCCAGCTTGGAGGCAGCCTTGGCCGCTTCGGCGCGGTCGGCCACAATTTTCAGGCGACCCTCTTCGCGGATCTTGTTCCGCTCTCCGTTGGTCAGCTGGTGGTCTGCATTGGCTTGTGCCTTTTGCAATAACAAGGCTATCTCGGCTTTTTCGGCCTCGGTCAGATCTTTCATTTCCAGCTTTTTCACGGCGCGCTCCTGCGGCAGGGTGGTTAGACACCCTAACACAGTTGTGCCGATCACTTCTTATGCAATCGGCTTTCCGGCAGTAAAAGTGCGGGTTTGTGCCAACTTTCCGTTATTTCGCTGCCACTTTCCCGCCTGTTTGCCACATTTCAATTTATGGCGAGCGGTGAGGGCATCTCTTGCTCCTCCGGCTCGACGTGGATAAGCACGATGGCGTGGGGCAACTGCTCCATGATGGCGTGTTCGATGCGATCACAGATATCGTGGGCTTCGCCGATGCTCATCTCAGGGGGCAGGGTGAGGTGGAAGTCGATATGGCGACGACGACCGGCACGACGGCTGCGCAGATCGTGAAAACCGCTGGCGGCAGGGCAGCATTCGGTGATGATGCGGCTGGTCATCGCCAGCTCTTCCGGGCTCATGCTCTGGTCGATCAGCGGCTGGAAGGCCTCGTTGAGCATGCTGATGGCCTCTCTGAAAATAAAGATGGCGACCGCAATGGCCACCAGCGGATCGAGGATGGCGAGTGAATGGCCGAACAGACCGGCCAGCCAGATCCCGCCAAGACCGACGGCGACACCGGCTGAAGTGAGCACATCCGCCTTGAGATGGAGCGCATCGGCCGCCAGCGCGACCGACTCTTCTTCTCGGGCCACCTTGTAGAGGTAGGCAGAGACGCCGCTGTTGACCAGCGCCGAGATCACCATCACCAGCACGCCCCAGCCAATGCTTTCGATCGGGCTGGGGGTGATCAGCTTGTCGACGGCTTCGAAGATGATCCAGCCCGCGGCCAGCAAGATAAGCAGTGCTTCGATGACGCCGGAGACATTTTCAATCTTGTCGTGACCATAGGGGTGCCGTTCATCGGGCGGGAGATCGGACTTTTTCACCGCGAACAGGGCTATCAGGGCCGCCACCAGATCCATGGCGGAGTGGATCGCTTCCGAGATGATACTGACCGAGCCGCTGGCGAAACCAGCCACCACTTTCATGATGATCAGACTGATATTGGAGCAGACCGACACCATGGCGGCTCTGGTTTTTCTGTTCATGTCACAGCTTCCTGAATAAAAACGGATATTTCGGTGCGGCGCGCATTATATCCGGCTGACCGCAAATAACCTATTCGGTGTTGTAACCTGATGTTTCTGGTGATGTTGCGAATGCTTATTAAAATGGCGTCCACTTGAGTGGTGATAAATAATGAGAGGGGTTTATATTTATCCGTGGGAATATATTGAGAGCGATACATTAATATGAGCGGGACAACATTTAATAATGCGAATTACTCTTTTTTGGTCTTTCCTGTCGAGGTTGTGTGGCATCAGTGCCCCGGCGGCTGAGGACTGCATTTTTTGGGCGAGAATGAGGCTGGATCCGGATGCCACTGGAGGGTATGCTGGGTCTGGTGATGGGCTTGCACCATCTCACCAAGCGTACTGAAGTTGATGATTCGGATGGCATGCTGGCTCCCATGAGGATCCAACTGTCTGGGTAACATTTTTGGAGTTTGATGATGAGTAACAAAGAACATCACAACGGCAAAGATGCCAAGAAAAAACCGCAGATGTCACTGAAAGAGAAACGCGAAGCCAAACGTCAGAAAGCAGATCTGAAAAACGGCAGCGCAATGAAGTAACGCTCCTTTACTGCTGTTCCTTCGGAGCCAGTACAAAGCCAGCCCTTACCGGCTGGCTTTTATGTTTGTGGCTCACGGCGTGGCGCCGTAAGCCGCGAAAATCTGGTGATAACGACCATCCTGACGCATCGCCTCAAGACGCTTATCAAACAGATTGCGTGCATCGGCCGTTCGGAAGGCAAAGTGATAGATGGTGGGCGGGAAGAGGTCTGCTTGCCTGACCTGATTGCGCTCGTAGTGCTCGCCTGCTTGGGCGGTGGCGATCAGCTGGTCGAGGTAGTAGTAGAACACCCGCTCCTCCAGTACGACTGCATCGACCCTGCCGCGCATCAGCTGATGTACCTGCACCTGCTGCTTGGCTACCTCCTCATAGTGGGGATTCTGGTTGACCATGGTGGCGAACGCCTCCCCAAGGATGGTTCTTGCCCGTTGAAAGGCGGTGACCCGTTTTGAATGCAGGTCGTCCAGGGTACTGATGTGGGTGCTGCGCAGGGTGAAGATCCGGTTATGGAAGGTGATAACGGGCTGGGTCAGAACGTGCGGATCAACCATACCGGGTCTGACGTTGATGATGGCATCCAGCTTTCCTGAATCGAACAGGCGGAAGGTACGTTCTAGCGGCAGAAATTCAAAGCTGGGCTCATAGTCACTGCCAGCGAACGCCTCTTTCAGCAGATCCAGCTCGATGCCATTCTGATTACTTTCGATCACGTATGGAGGGATGGCAAAGCTGACCCCGACCTTGAGTGGCTTGGCCAGCAACTGGCCGGACAGCATGCTGGTCAGCATTAGCAATAAAGGGGTGAGCAGTTTCATTGCACTTTTCACAAAGCGTTCCTGTCGAGAATATCCATCATTGTAGGGGAGGCAGTCATAAAACGTCTTATCCCTTTCGGGGCTGAGTGCATAAAAAAAGACCCTGAGTTATCAGGGCCTTTTCAATATTCTGTTCTTAAAACGGGATGTCGTCGTCGAAATCCATCGGCGGCTCGTTGTAGACCGGCGGGGCAGACTGGGGCTGCTGGGCCGGACGGCCGTAGCCACCCTGCTGCTGCATGTTTTGCTGCGGTGCGGCGGCCGGACGCTGTTGGTTCATCGGCTGCTGCATGGCTTGCTGCGGTTGACCCCAGCCACCTTGCTGGCCACCCATGTTCTGGCCCATGCCCTGACCGCCTTGCGGACGGCCACCCAGCATCTGCATGACGCCGGTGAAGCTGTCGACCAGCACTTCAGTGGTGTAGCGCTCCTGGCCACTCTGATCCTGCCACTTGCGGGTCTGCAGTTTGCCTTCGACATAGACCTGGGAGCCTTTCTTCAGGTACTCGCCAGCCACTTCGGCCAGCTTGCCCATGAAGACGACGCGGTGCCACTCGGTGCGCTCTTTCTGCTCACCGGTCTGCTTGTCGCGCCAACTTTCAGAGGTGGCCAGAGTAATGTTGGTCACAGCACCGCCACTCGGCATGTAGCGTACTTCCGGGTCTTGCCCGAGGTTACCGATCAGAATGACTTTATTGATGCCTCGACTGGCCATAATCTCTCTTCCACCTTTATATTCCGGTCAGGCAAGGCCTGGACCCACTAAATAAGTTACCGCGCTTTTTTCATGACCATGTCGTTATCATATTGAACAGCATGGTTTTTCTATAACCGTTGCAGCAATCAGAGTGCTCGTTTCGCGTGTTCTGATTCAGGTTTAGCCCCCAATAGTAACAGTTGATCACTCTGCGGGCGAGCGCTTGCTGGTGTGGATTGGGGGCAAACTCGCTGCCTTGGTCAGGGTGTGACGAAGGGGCTATCCATCGTAAAAACGGATAGCGGCGATAGATAATGCCTGTCTATTCATCCAGTAGTCTCTATGCCATACTGACTCGCTCAGGTTTCCGTATCGAGCGTGCAACAAGATGGAAAAGATCGTGGTCCGGGGTGCTCGCACCCACAACCTCAAGAACATCAATCTGACTCTGCCCCGCGACAAGCTGATCGTGGTCACCGGCCTCTCCGGTTCGGGCAAATCCTCTCTGGCGTTCGATACCCTCTATGCCGAGGGGCAGCGCCGCTATGTGGAATCGCTCTCCGCCTATGCCCGCCAGTTCCTCTCCCTGATGGAGAAGCCGGACGTCGACCATATCGAGGGGCTTTCGCCCGCTATCTCCATCGAGCAGAAATCGACTTCCCATAACCCGCGCTCGACCGTCGGTACCATCACCGAGATCTACGACTACCTGCGTCTGCTGTTCGCCCGGGTCGGTGAGCCACGCTGCCCGACCCATGCCATTCCGCTCGCCGCCCAGACCATCAGCCAGATGGTGGATCAGGTGTTGGCTCAGCCGGAGGGGAGCAAGCTGATGCTGCTGGCCCCGGTTGTGCGCGATCGCAAGGGTGAGCACACCAAGCTGCTGGAGAACCTGGCGGCCCAGGGCTACATCCGTGCCCGCATCGATGGCGAGGTGTGCGACCTGTCTGACCCTCCCGCGCTGGAGCTGCACAAGAAGCACACCATCGAGGTGGTGGTGGATCGCTTCAAGGTGCGCGATGACCTGGCGCTGCGTCTGGCCGAGTCGTTCGAGACGGCGCTGACCCTCTCCGGTGGCATCGTGCTGGTGGTGCCGATGGACGGGGAGGAGGGGGTTTCCCCCATGACCTTCTCCGCCAACTTCGCCTGCCCGGAGTGCGGCTACTCCATGTCGGAGCTGGAGCCGCGCATCTTCTCCTTCAACAATCCGGCCGGTGCCTGCCCGACTTGTGACGGCCTCGGGGTGCAGCAATATTTCGATCCGGCCAAGGTGATCGGCGATCCGGCCATCAGTCTGGCCAATGGCGCGATTCGTGGCTGGGACAAGCGCAGCTTCTACTACTTCCAGATGCTCAAATCCCTCTCCGAGCACTACAAGTTCGATCTGGAGACGCCGTGGGAGGAGCTGCCGCCGAAGACTCAAGAGGTGATCCTGCGCGGCTCCGGTCGCACCGAGATCGAGTTCCGCTACATGAACGATCGCGGCGACGTGGTGGTGCGCAAGCACCCGTTCGAGGGGATCCTGCACAACATGGAGCGGCGCTACCGGGAGACCGAATCCAACTCGGTGCGCGAAGAACTTTCCAAATACATCGCCAACAAATCCTGTACCAGCTGCGGTGGCAGCCGACTGCGGGAAGAGGTGCGTCACGTCTTCGTCGACAACCGCAACCTGCCGGCCATCGCCGAGCAGTCCATCGGCGATGCGCTCGCCTTCTTCGAAGGGCTGAATCTGACCGGCCAGCGCGCCCAGATTGCCGAGAAGATCCTGAAAGAGATCGTCGAGCGGCTTGGCTTCCTGGTGAACGTGGGCCTCAACTACCTGAGCCTGTCGCGCAGCGCCGAGACCCTCTCCGGCGGTGAAGCGCAGCGCATTCGACTGGCCAGCCAGATCGGTGCCGGTCTGGTCGGCGTCATGTATGTGCTGGACGAGCCCTCCATCGGTCTGCACCAGCGCGATAACGAGCGGTTGCTCAAGACCCTCACTCATCTGCGGGATCTGGGCAATACCGTGATCGTGGTGGAGCATGACGAGGATGCCATTCGCCTCGCCGACCATGTGCTCGACATCGGCCCGGGAGCCGGGGTGCATGGCGGTGCCATCGTCGCCCAGGGCACACCGGAGGAGATCATCAATAATCCCGAGTCACTCACCGGTGACTACCTCTCCGGTCGCAAGCAGATCGCCATTCCGGCCGAGCGCACCCCGCTCACCGGCAAGTGGCTAAAACTCAAGGGGGCGAGCGGCAACAACCTGCGTAACGTTAACCTGGATCTGCCCATCGGGGTGATGACCTGCGTTACCGGCGTCTCCGGCTCCGGCAAGTCGACCCTGATCAATGACACCCTGTTCCGCATCGCCCACCGCGAGCTCAACAAGGCCACCGAGTCCACCCCGGCGCCCTATCGCAGCGTGGAAGGGCTTGAGTACCTGGACAAGGTGGTGGATATCGACCAGAGCCCTATCGGCCGCACCCCGCGCTCCAACCCGGCCACCTATACTGGCCTGTTTACCCCGATCCGCGAGCTGCTCTCCGGCACCCAGGAGGCCCGCTCGCGCGGTTACCAGCCGGGCCGTTTCTCCTTCAACGTGAAAGGGGGCCGCTGCGAGGCGTGTCAGGGGGATGGCGTTATCAAGGTGGAGATGCACTTCCTGCCGGACGTCTACGTGCCGTGCGACGTCTGCAAGGGCAAGCGCTATAACCGCGAGACTCTGGAGGTAAAGTACAAGGGCAAGAACATCCACGAGATCCTCGAGATGACGGTGGAAGATGCCCGGGAGTTCTTCGATCCGGTACCCGCGGTGGCGCGCAAGCTGCAGACCCTGATGGATGTGGGCCTCTCCTATATCCGCCTCGGCCAGTCGGCCACAACCTTGTCTGGTGGTGAGGCGCAGCGGGTCAAGCTCGCGCGGGAGCTCTCCAAGCGGGATACCGGTCAGACTCTCTACATTCTGGACGAGCCGACCACCGGGCTGCACTTCCACGACATTCAGCAGTTACTCAAGGTGCTGCACCAGCTGCGGGATCGGGGCAACACCATCGTCATCATCGAGCACAATCTGGATGTGGTGAAAACCGCTGACTGGATCGTCGATCTGGGGCCAGAGGGCGGTGCCGGTGGTGGCCGGATCCTGGTGACGGGGACACCGGAGGCGATTTGCGACAATGAAGAGTCTCATACAGCACGTTTTCTGCGGCCGCTGTTGACGCGATAAGCCGTTATAATCGAGGGGCCTTTGGCCCCTTTTTTTATAAAAATCGGGAGCATGGAGGCGCGGCTCGTGTAATGCGGGCAGGCTGGGTATCACGCATCATGGTCATGGATATATCGGGTTATGGCTCAGGCTCCGCGCACGATTGATCATCAGTTGGCTTACTCCATGCTCCCCATCTGGCTGGGGGCGATCCTGCTATTACTGATCCTGCTGGCCTGTGCCCAGCTACCGGCGGCCACCCGGATTGAAGAGCAGCGGATGAAGGAGCATTTGCTGCGGGTGAGCAAGGCCGTGCAGACCGACGTTGCCGCTTTGGATGCATTCAGTCGGGATTGGGGCATCTGGGATGATAGCCACCGTTTTGTGGGCAACAAAAACAGGTCGTACATCGAGTCCAATCTGTTCAATGACATGCCGATGCGGGATTTTAGTCTCAACCTGATGAGCTTCATGGATCTCACCGGCTACGAAATCTGGACGCGTACTCTGCTGCCCGATGCGCCCGGGATCAATCCTGATCAGTTTCCCTATTTCCTCGACGAGCTGAAAAAACAGCTCAAAGAGCAGTCTATGGCGCAGGGTGTGGCCAACCTGCATGGCATTCGAGCCTCCCAGTGGGGGCCACTGATGTACTCCTGGCAGCCGATCAGAAACAGTGACGGCTCTGCGCCGTTCAACGGTTTTTTGTTGGTGATGCGTTGGCTCGATACCGCTTATCTCGAGCAGGTATCGCAGCGTACCGAGCTGCCACTGGCGATCTCCCATACCAATCTGGATGTCACCGCCTCCTTCAAACCGTTGAAACCGCAGATGACCTATCGCCTTATTGACTTGGGTCTGAGTCGGCTGAGGGGAGAGGTGCGGCTGCTCAACAGCGATAGCCTGCCAGTGTTGACCCTGGTCATTGAGGAGGATCGCAAAGTATTGGGCAGTGTGTTGGAAGGGGCACTCTGGACGTTTATTGGCATGCTGTTTATCAGTTTTGTCTGCGTCATGATCGCCATGTACCGGCTCAACAGCATTGTTCTGACCCCTCTGCAGCAACTGGTGTCGGCGTTGCAGCGCTTTGGTGATCGGCCAGATGCCACCTTGATCCCTTATATCGACAGCAGTGCCGAGATGGCAACCCTGAGTGGCAAGTTCAGGGAAATGGCCAGCAAGGTCAGTCAGCAACATGATGATTTAATAGAAAAATCGAGTCAGATGGAGATGGCGGCGTTGACCGACCCCTTGACCCGTTGCTTCAATCGCCGCTATCTGGATGGCTGGTTGAAGGCGAATCGGGCCAAGCCTTGTCTGCTGTTATTGCTGGACCTTGATCATTTCAAGCGGATCAATGATCGATTTGGTCACGACATCGGGGATCTGGTGTTGACGCAGTTGGTAGAGCTGTTGCGCAAACTGGTGGTGAGTGACGTCGAGCCGATTATTCGACTGGGGGGAGAGGAGTTTTTACTGCTGTTGCAGGTGGATAACGAACAAGAGTTGGCACTGCGTGCTGAATACCTCAGGCTTCGTGTGGCCCAGCACCGCTTTGGTTGCGAGGATAGGCTACTATGGCTGACGGTGTCGCTGGGGTACTGTCGCTATCCGTTGCATCCGGAGTGCCCGGATTCCTTCTGGAGTCACAGTTTCAAACTGGCTGATATGGCGCTCTATCAGGCCAAACTGGGGGGGCGTAATCGGTGGTGCGGTTATAGCGGTTTCCCGTCACCTCGCGATTTGATGGGCTTGACCCCGGAACAGCTTGCCGAAGGGGGGCGGGTTACCCTGCAGCACTCTGCAAACCCGGATTAACCCTGCCGTACCAATACCAGATAGGCCAGGGCGACAATAAAACCGAGCAGGATAAAGAGAAAGGATCCAATTCCCCACATGGCCGCGAGAAAGGCCCCCACCTTTTGCCATCTCGACTCATTCTTCATAAATAAACCATTACTTCATAATAACTTGTGTGGCACAAAAATACGCTTGTTTGCCCATGTTAACAACAATTAATCGTTGTCCTGCACGGCTGTAAGATGTTGCTTGCATGCCTCTTTTGGCGTTAGGCGCAGGCCTTCCTGGATGAGTACGTGGCTTGTTATCTGGGGTGGCTGCAAGATTGGGATGGGGCGCAAAGATGTCACGGCAATAGATTTATTTCTGCGTAACATTTGTCTCAAGTCAATAACCTGGTGTTTACAAGGGCATATAGTCAGCGGGCTTACAGCATCAAATGAAAACAAAAAAAGGGATTACGTGATGAAAAAATTACTTCCTCTGATGATTGCCGCTGCAGTGATCTCTCCTTTCGCCATGGCCCATCAGGCTGGCGATATTCTGGTTCGTGGTGGTTTGGCCATCGTTTCTCCTCAGGAGAGCAGTGATGATGTGCTTAACAGCGGCGAGTTTCAGATCGACAGCAATCAACAACTTGGCCTGACCCTCGGTTATATGATCACCGACAACTGGGGTGTTGAGTTGCTGGCTGCAACCCCGTTCTCCCATCGTGTGAGCACTGCTGGGTTGGGGGAAATTGCTAAGGTTAAGCATCTGCCACCTACATTGATGGCCCAGTACTATTTTGGCGATGCCAAGAGCAAGGTTCGCCCGTATGTTGGTGTGGGCGTGAACTACACCACTTTCTTTGATGAAAAAGCGGTCGGTGCATTGGCACAGCTGGGTGACGTCAACGTGAGTCTGGATGATTCATGGGGTCTGGCTGGGCAGGTTGGTATCGATATGGCGATCACTGACCGCTGGTTTGTAAACGGTTCAGCCTGGATCATGGATATCGATACAGATGTGAACGTCGATGTGAATGGCAGCCGTGCTGCGACCATTAAGACTAACATCGACCCGATGGCCTTTATGGTGGGTGTTGGCTACCGCTTCTAATGATTCTGACTGCGGTTCTGAAAGGATCGAGGAAGATAGCAAAGTACGTCTCTTTCAGCCCGGCTTGTGCTGGGCTTTTTTTGTTTGGCTGATTTTGTCTGGACTGTGATCCAACCCGATACAAATCAATTAAATACCTGCCCCTATATTTCAGTTATTCGCCACCCCTGCCGATAGTGACTATGTTCACGTTACCTTCCCCCCAATGAGTGAGGATGTCTCCATGGGTTTATCTATCGTGCAGCGGATCATCGCCGGATTCGTGTTGATGCTGCTGTTGCTGATCCTGCTTGGTGTGATCAGTACTTTTAAAATCAAGGGTATAAATGACGGCCTCTCTGCCGTTTCTGATCGGGCAACCCCGCTGGTCGTGGCTGTCGCCGGTCTCAAGGGGACACTGCAGGATAGTAACCGCTGGGTGCTGGTCTACCGCACCAGTGAAGATGCCGCCCAGTTGCCGCAGCTGGCCAATCAGTTCAAGGAGCAGCAGAACCGCTTCGCCCAGCTGAGTCAGGAGATGGGTAAATTTACCGATGTCGCAGATGCTCGTGCCCGCTTCCAACAGGTCGAGAGTGCTACCACCCAATTTTATGGCTTGGCGGATCAGGTGTTGGCCCAGCATCGGCAGTGGGTCACTGCACTGGAGCAGCGCCACAAGCTGGAGATGGAATTTATCCGTCTTGAGGATACCTACCAGTGGGCGGCGGATCTGCTGCTGCAACAGACCGCCAGCAAGCGCTCAATGCGCAACAAGGCGGAGCTCATTACCTCGGGTATCGCTCGCGATCTGAAGAATATCCGCCGTGCCGATGCCAAAACCGACCTGAACGAGTTGGAAAAGGTGTTGAGCAAGGACATCGAGATGGCCCGCAAGCGGTTGGAGCGGGTACTGGTGCCCGATGATGTGAAAGCGCGCTTTGTCTCCAATCTGGATCGGATGCAGGAGCTGGCACTTGGCACTCAGGGCTTGCTGGCAACCATGCGTCAAGCCCAGCAACTGGAGCTGTCGCTGGCCACGCAAAATCAGCAACTGGATGCCAGTCTGGTCAACAGCCTCAATTTGCTCGATGAGATGGGCAAGTCCGCCGGTGCCATCGCCAGCGATAGCCGGATCAATGCCGATGCAGCGGTCAGTAGCGCCAGCTTCTGGATCCTGGTGGTTGCCGCGATGTCGGCCGCTGCGGCGCTGGTGATCGGCTATACCACGGCGCGCAGCATTCAGCGTCCGTTGCAGATGATCAACAAGGAGCTCGATTACATGGCGGCCGGTGACATGACCCGCCGCATCAACTACCGCAGCAGTTGCGAATTTGGCAGCCTCTCCCGATCTATCGATACGCTGGCGGGCAAGACCGGCGAGCTGCTCTCGCAAATCAATGCGGGTTCCCGCCATCTGGTGGATGAGGCGAGCCGCGCCGCCGAGATTAGCGAGCGCGCCATGTCCCGAGTGCAGGAGCAGAAGAGCCAGACCGATCAGGTGGCCGCCGCCATTACCGAGCTGGAAGTGAGCGCCACCGAGGTTGCCCGCTCTACCGATGGCGCCAAGCGGGAAGTGGATCTGGCCGATGAAGAGGCGCGCAGTGGTCGCCAGAAAGTGGCTACTACTCGCCAGATCACCGAGCAGCTGGCTGGCGCCATGGAAGAGGCGGTCGGGATCACCTACAAACTTGGGGAATTCAGTAACAACATCGGCAGCATTCTCGATGTGATCCGCAGCATTGCCGAGCAAACCAACCTGCTGGCGTTGAACGCCGCCATCGAAGCGGCCCGTGCTGGCGATGCTGGTCGCGGTTTTGCGGTAGTGGCCGATGAGGTACGGGCGCTGGCCAATCGCACCCAGACCTCGACCGAAGAGATCCAGGAGATGATTGAGAACCTGCAAAGCTCCAGCAAGCATGTGGTTGAAGTGATGGGGCGCAGCCAGGAGCAGACCCAGAGCTGTGTCGAGCAGACTCGCGAGATGGATGTGGCGTTGCAATCCATTGCCGATCGGATGGGGGCCATCAAATCGATGGCTGATCAGGTGGCCCATGCTGCGCAGGAACAGATCTCCGTCAGTCAGGGTGTCGCTCGTCATATTGCCGGTATTGCTGATGTGGCATACGAGACCGAGCGGGAGGCGCGTGAATCCGCCAGCAGTAGCGAAGTGCTGGCCGACCTGGTCGCCAAACAGCAGCAATTGATCGCACATTTCAAGGTCTAGGAGGGCTTATGTCTAAAAAGTGGATTGGAGCCCTGAGTCTCCTGTTGTGTGGCCAGCTGATGGCCAGCGAGCTGGTGATTGAAAGCTGGCGAATCGATGACAAGGCGTTGTGGGAGCAGAAGATAATCCCGGCGTTTGAAGCGGCGCACCCCGGCATTAAGGTGAGTTTTCACCCGGTGCAGAACGTCAACTATATGCCGACTCTGCAAGAGAATCTCAAAGCGGGCAAGGCGGGGGATCTGATCACCTGCCGTCCATTTGATGACTCGCTCGCCCTGTTCAAAGCGGGCCATCTGGCCGAGCTGACCGAAATGGCAGGGATGGAGAACTTCCCGAGTTTTGCCCAGTCGCCCTGGCAGACTGATTCCGGAGCCCAGACCTTCTGTGTGCCGATGGCCTCGGTGATCCATGGCTTCTTCTATAACAAGAAAATATTCAGTGAGTTGGGACTGACATTACCGCAAACCCGCGACCAGTTCTTCGCCGTGCTGGACAAGATCAAGGCCGACGGTCGCTATGTGCCGCTGGCCATGAGCGGTTCCGAGAGCTGGGTTGCCTCCGAACTGGGGTTCCAGAACATTGGCCCCAATTACTGGAAAGGGGAAGATGGTCGTCTGGCACTGATCGGCGGGCAGGAGCGGTTGGACAACCCGCCATATGTGAAGGTGTTCGACGAGCTGGCCCGCTGGCGTTCCTACCTTGGCGAGGGGGCCGAGAGCCGCGATTATGCGACCAGCAACGAGCTGTTCACCTCGGGCAAGGCTGCCTTCTACGTAGCGGGCTCTTGGGAGATTGCGCCCTTTACTGGCAAGGTCGATTTTGGCGTCATGCGTCCGCCGGTGGCCAAGCAGGGGGATGGCTGTTTCTTTACTGACCACACCGATATCGGTATGGGGATGAACCCGGCCAGCAAGAACAAAGAGGGGGCGATGGCCTTCCTGCAGTGGCTGACAACGCCGCAATTTGCCGAGCTCTATACCAACTCGCTGCCGGGATTTTTCTCCCTCTCCAACCACTTCTTCGATGTCACCAATCCGGCGGCCAAAGAGATGATGGAGTGGCGCGATCAGTGTGACTCGACCATTCGGGTCGCGACCCAGATCCTCTCCCGTGGTACGCCCAAGTTGGGGGATGAGCTGGCCGAGGTGAGTCAGGCTGTGTTGCTTGGCAAGATGGAGCCCAAGGCTGCCGCGGATCGACTGGAAGGTGGCTTGAAGGGCTGGTATGCCCCTCATCAGGGTAGCAAGGCCAAGAGCGCAGATTGTCAGTGTGATGTCGTTGCCCCGGCCCCAGTTTCAGCGCCGGCGGCACCGGCTGTGAGCGAAACGCCAGCCGTGGTGGCACCCACGGTGACTCCTGCAGAACCTGCATCCGCAGCGACGGCGCCAGTCCCCGCTCCTGCGGCTGAGGTGGAGCAGGCGCTCTCGAACGAGCTGGAAGCGCCGCAGCAATAAATAAGTCATCTGCCTAAAAACAAGCGGGAGGCATCAGCCTCCCGTTTTTATTGATGGCTTGCGGTTATTGCGAATGACGCTATTGTGCGTCGTGCGGCCAGCGGCAGAGGCTGCCGATGCGGGCAACCGGTGCAAACCCCAGAGAGCGGTAAATGCGCTGGGCATGGTAGTGCTCGTCGGCCACGATGATCAGTTGGTTGGCGCGGGCCAATCCTGCGCGAGCTACCTGACTGAGCAGTTGACGGCATAGCCCCTTGTTGCGCCAAGCCTGGTGAGTTCGTACCAACTGGAAGCGCCCAAGTGTGCCGCAGAAGAAGAGACCACAGCTGGCGACCAGTTGCCCCTCTTGCCAGATCCCCCACCAGTCCCCGAGCCCATCGGCAATCATGGCCTGATAGAGCGCCTGACGGGATTTCAGATAGGGGAGATAGCTCTGTTCCGAGTGTCCCTCATCTCGCTCATGGAGTTCGAAGTCGAGCCACTCAGGCCAATCAGCAGTTATGAAGGGACGGGCCTGAACCTTGTCCATGTCGCCGTCAGGAAGTGGGCAGCCCTGCTCATCCAGCGCCAGCACCACGCACTCCATATATTGGTATCCCGTTGCGACAAAACCGGCGATCCGGCTGTTTTGCCCGGCTGCCAGTGGCCATTGAAAGGTGCGGTGGCGCACTCTGGGATCCTGGCCGATCAGCTGATCAAACGCGGCCTCCAGCCAGCCTTTGTCACGGTCGCTGGGCGGGGTGGGGAGCAGCAGGTAGTTGCCGAAGTAGTAGTCGGGAGCATCCGGCGTGCGAACCGCCCAGAACTGATCGTGCCGAACAACCTCGCCCTGATAGCGATCGAACAGCAAGTCGGTGGCAAAGCCGGGGTGGGTATCCATGATGGTGCTCCTGCAAAGACTCATTCTGTTATCGGCAGGAGTGGGAAATAGATGAAAAGGGGCCGGAGAAACCTCCGGCCAAACAATCACACGCAGATTCAGAACGTCCAGGACGATCTGCCCCCATCATAACTCGACTGGGGTGATTTTGGGATGGGCACTTTTCGGTTACGTACCGTTAATTTTGTAAATATGAAGTTCGTCGGATCGGATGTGAGGTAAATCCCTGTTGACTTTGTATCGTTTTCCTCATAAATATAAAGACGTTTAGACGTCCAAACATCCGTTTTGGCGTAGGCAGATGGATTGCAGGACAGGGAGAAGAGCAGATGGGATTTCACAGTGCACGTCAGGTTGAGGCACTCAACCAGAGCTTGGCAGATTTGAATGGCGATATATCGGTCAGTTTCGAGTTTTTTCCGCCCAACAGTGAAGGGATGGAGAATACCCTCTGGCAGTCCATCGAACGGCTGAAAGTGCTGGAACCCAAGTTCGTCTCCGTCACCTATGGCGCCAACTCCGGCACCCGAGATCGCACCCACAAGGTGATCAAGGATATCAAGGAGCGGACCGGCCTGATTGCGGCGCCGCACCTGACCTGTATCGATGCCAGTCGCGATGAATTGCGTACCATCGCCCGCGATTACTGGAACAGCGGTATTCGTCATATCGTGGCTCTGCGCGGTGATTTGCCGCAGGGGTTGGACAAGCCGGATATGTATGCCACCGATCTGGTTGCCCTGCTCAAGTCAGAGGCCGATTTCGATATCTCGGTTGCCGCCTATCCGGAAGGCCACCCGGAGGCCAAGAGTGCGCAATCCGACCTGCTCAACCTCAAACGCAAGATCGATGCCGGTGCCAACCGTGCCATCACCCAGTTCTTCTTCGATGTGGAAACGTACTTGCGCTTTCGGGATCGTTGCGCCGCCATCGGTATTGATGCCGAGATCGTGCCGGGGATCCTGCCGGTCTCCAACTACCAGACCCTGGCCAAGTTTGCCGGTTTTACCAACGTGAAGATCCCGCGCTGGATGCATCAGCGTTTCGAGGGGCTGGATAACGATCAGATGACCCGCAATCTGGTGGGGGCGAGCATCGCCATCGATCAGGTGCGCGTGCTGAGTCAGGAAGGGGTGAAGGATTTCCACTTCTATACCCTGAACCGCTCGGAGCTGACCTATGCCATCTGCCATACTCTGGGGGTTCGTCCCAAGGGCTGACCTGTGGTCACCGTGATAAAAGCAAAAAGCCAATGAGTTGCTCATTGGCTTTTTCGTTATGGCCGATTATCAAGGTCTGGTCGGGGCGATCTCTTTTGGCTCGAGATCGATAACCGCATTACCGGCAGCCCCCGGATACTGGTGATAGACCTGATCCTGCTCCAGGGTGTAGAAGGTATCCAGATAGTCGTCGTTGTTGGTCATCCAGGAGTCGGGCAGCGCCTTGACGATGCGACCGCCGAGATCGAGGAAGGGCAGCGCTTCCGGCACTCCACCCGCAGTAAAGCCGAGTTTGAGGGCTTCAATCAGCAGGGCGCTCAGCTCCTTGTAGTTGACGTTGTCATCCTGCTCCATCATCACCACGTCGACGGCACCCCAGCGATAGCGATCCCAGTAAACCAGGATCTGGTTGGGGGTGTAGTCTGTGTTGTCATAGTCGAGGTAGGGCATGTCGACAATATCGACTACTGGCTCATCCCGACTGGGATTGACCCCTGCGACCACCGCATACACTTCGGCCGCGCCGAGCAGCCAGGGCTCCTGATCATCCTTCAGTCTGATCTTTTTCAGGATACTGGTCTTGAGTGGCGCTGTGCTGGCCGCCACTCGCGGAGCGCTTTGCAGATCCGCATCGGCCAGCGCCTTGCGCATCACCTTCAAGCCTGCGTTCTTGGCTTTGACGGGATCGGCTTCGACTACCAGAACCGGCCGGGCCGGTGCCTTGTCCACATCCAGATAGACGGGATTGCCAGCGCTGTCGAACGCTTCAATGGCGCTCCAGCTCTTCTCATCCCCGCTCGGAACATAGGCGACCAGCGGTTCGACCCCCTGCTGCAGCGCGGCGGCCTGATCGGTGTTGGCCAGCCGCAACTGCATCAGTTGCTTGACCTCGCCATCCAGTCCTTGCCGGCTGATTGCCGCCTGGTTGGCATCGCTCGCCTGCCGCTTAAGGCGCGGGCTGGCCTTCTGCAGCAGGTTGGGAAGCGGGCTCTGGTATTGCTGATTGCTCAGCAGGGGCAGCAGGTTTTTCTGCTGAAGTGCGAGCTGGCGAGCCAGCTCTCGATCCGTATCGGCAGCCTGGACGCTCGTAGCACCCAGTATGGCCAGTAGTAACAAGACAGCCTGATTTTTCATTTTTATACTCCGTTGCATGGAACCTGACAGGGCACCATGTCCGGGAAGATTGGTACCCTGGCACCACTAGAAGGAAATTAGTTTCACTTGTGAATCATTTTATCTGGATAGTGTGCAGAGGCTCACGGTTTGAGGTTCAATTGATTCCTTTGTCGATATGATTGGAACTGATAGATAGCCAGACCAATCAGCAGACCCCAGCAGGCTGCCGCGATGCCGAGCAGGCTGATCCCGGACGCGGTAATGATAAAGGTGAGCAGCGCAGCTTCTCGCGCTTCATCCTGTTGCAAGGCAGAGTGCAGGCTGCTGCCGATGGTGCCTAGCAGGGCCAATCCAGCGACGCAGGTGACAAGGGCTGCCGGAAAGGCGCTAAACAGGGCCGCGACGGTCGCGCCGAAGCAGCCGGTCACGAGATAAAAGCAACCCGCCCAAACCGTAGCAGGCCAGCGGCGCTTGGTATCCGGGTCGACCTCTTTGCCCATGCAGATGGCGGCAGTGATGGCGGCCAGATTGAAGGCATAGCCGCCAAAAGGGGCGAGCAGCAGGCCAGTCAGGCCGGTCCAGCTGATCAGCGAGGAGGTGGCAGGCTGATAGCCGTGGGCCCGCAAGATGGCAATTCCCGGCATGTTTTGCGATGTCATGGTGACAATGAACAGCGGCAGCGCGATACCAAACAGAGCATCAAGGGAGAAGGCTGGCCATGTCCAGAGCGGGCTGGCGAGTTGCCAGTGTAGAGTTGCCAGCTGCAAATCCCCCCGCACGCTGCAGATCAGCATCCCAACTCCCAGTACCAGCACCATGGTATAGCGGGGCCAGAGATGACGACCCAGCAGGAAGGCCAGCAGCAGGGTGCCAAGCAGCAAGGGATCTTGCGGGGCGACCTTGAACAGATCCAATCCGAATCTGAGCAGCACGCCAGCGAGCATGGCGGCGGCCAGTGGAGCCGGGATATGTTTCATCAAACGGTCTAACCAGCCGCTGATGCCACACAGAGTGATCAGCAGGGACGAGATCACAAAGGCGCCGATGGCTTCCGCCAGAGTGAAGTTGCCCAGCGTGGTGATCAGCAGTGCCGCGCCCGGTGTGGACCAGGCGGTTAGTATGGGTATGCGGTAATAGAGAGAGAGGCCGATGCAGCTCACCCCCATGCCGATCCCCAGCGTCCAGAGCCAGGAGGCAACTTGGGCAGTATCAGCACCCGCTGCCGTGGCGGCCTGGATGATCAGGATGACGGAACTGGTGTAGCCGACCATCACGGCGATAAAGCCTGCGACCAGATGGGGGAGGGCGAAGGGCATGACTCTTCCTCTTGGCGTTGTGACGCGCTGTGCGTTATTACGTACAATACTGCTTTGACTATATCGCTGTGCGCTATAGCGCACAGGGCGCATCGTGCAAGAGTAATAAAGAGGCAGTTATGCAAGAGATGAGTCAGCATCTGGCTGCTCGACTGAAGGGGCTGCGCAGCGAGCGCGGCTGGAGTCTGGATGCCGCCGCGCGCGAAACGGGTGTCAGCAAGGCGATGCTGGGGCAGATTGAGCGGGGGGAGTCCAGCCCGACGGTGGCGACACTGTGGAAGATTGCGACCGGTTTTCGAGTCTCATTTTCCAGTTTCATCGAGCCCACGCCAGCCGCCCAGGAAGAGGTGCTCTATCGCACCGCCGATGCCATTCGTCAGCAGCCAGCGGGAGAGGGCATGCAAGTGGCGCCGCTCTTCCCTTATGAAAAACGGTTTGGCTTCGAATTGCTTGAACTGACCTTGTTGCCGGGTTACCAGCGTGAATCCGAGCCCCATGAGCCGGGGGTGACCGAGCATGTCATCGTCATCAGCGGCATGATGGAGGTGCTGGTGGAAGGGGAGTGGCGCTCACTGGTGCAAGGGGAGGCGGTGCGTTTTGCTGCCGACCGTCCCCACGGTTATCGCAATCTGGGCATAGCCCCGGCGATCTTCCACAACCTGATCCACTATCCGGTGGCAACACCCTGAACATGTTCCGCAGTCATCAACCCGGTCGACCATCTGCTCTGGGGCGGATCAGTATCGGGGTATAGACCCAGACAAACAGACCATAGGCAGCGATCCAGGCAAGCGCGCTGAGGTTCCAGCCATGCAGGGTATAGGCAGGCCAGAACAGCGGAATCACCACCCGCATTGTGGCGGCGGCGATAACCAGGGCGAATGCGCCAGTGATCCTGCGTCCTACCTGCAAGGCTCGACCGCTATGGCCGAGGGAGACTCGTGCAATCATGCCCAGGATCATGGTCCCCATACAGCCTGCGCTGAGCAGGTGGCTGGCCATCGACAACGTGATGGGCAGACCCGCGCTATGTGCCGCAAGGGCGAACAGGCCAAGAGGGATAAACAGATAGGCGAGATGGAGTGACCACAGCAGGGGATGCGCAAGGGTCGATGGCAGATGCCAACGTAGTTGCCGCCACAGATGCAAACTCGCTGCCACTATATAGAGAGGCACTATATATATGCTGGTGATCCATTGGGTGGGGAGCAGCAGCCAGCACAGCAAGATAAGCCACAGTGTCGCGAGCGCCGCCCGCTCCAGCCAGAGCTGAGGTGCGTTTTTCTCCTGACCGGTTGCTCGGGCGGTGAAGAACGGAATCACCCTTCCACCCATCACGGCGATCAGGGTGGTAAACAACAGCACAGTGGTAATCAATAGGTGCTCAACGGTGGTCCAATCGACCTGCCATAACCAGCTGGCGCCATTGAGCAGGGTCAGTATCAGCAACAGGGGCACGAAGAAGAGGTTGCGCCATTGCCGGGTTATCAAGATAGGCTTGGCAAGGAACCAGGCGCAAAGCGGCAGCCAGAGCAGGTCTGATACCATCAGGATCATGTTTTCTTCACCCAGCCAGGGTAACAATGTCCTTGGCAATATCCACAACCCCACCACCATTGCCAATGGCCAGCTCCGAACACCGGGATGGGCCGTCCAGTTCTGTACCGCGGTGAGCAGAAAACCTGCGACGATGGCAGCCCCGAAACCAAACAACATCTCATGACCATGCCACCAGATCGGGTTGGCAATCCCGGGCAAGGTAAGCCAACCGTTGAGCTGCCCCAACCAGAGCAACATGCCGACGGCAGCAAACAGAGCACCGAACAAGAAGAAGGGTCGGAACCCCAAGCGGAACAGCGGGACGATTTGCTCTTCCTTATGGCTATCGAGGATTTGATGCATGAGGGCATTCCAATTAAACATTTGAGATGGCAATTATAAATTGGCTTTTCAAATGTTCAATTTAAATCCGGCAATAGTCAGAATTGATGCCATTTCGAGCAAAAAAAGAGGTGGTTGCTTGATATCTGAGCGAACGAACTTTTTTGCTGAAAAAGCCCTTGTCATCCCGGCGCGGCTCCCTATAATGCGCCCCTACCAGCACGGCGGAACACGCCAACCTGATGAGCCAGCTTCCTTGTGAAACAGGCGCCGAAAGAAAAGCGAAAACAATCGCTTGACTTTCGAAGTGAGGGGTGTAGCATACGCCTCCTCAACGCGACAAGCGTGACGCTCTTTAACAATTTGAATCAAGCAATCTGTGTGGGCACTCACAGCATCGAACATCAAAAACAATTTTTGATTTTC
>NZ_JBSTYP010000044.1:0-39785 GCF_054052405.1 Aeromonas aquatilis
CATAACAAATAATTTAATGGGTGTGTGTTGTTCACAGTGTCGCGGAAAAAAAAAACGTTTATTATTACCGCGACACTGTGACAGATAACCTAATGTGTATGTGTAAATGCTAGATACTGCTTGACGGGGTATGTGTTAGCATATACTTTGATGTGTATGTGATGTGGGTTGCTCAGCAGTCCGTTGCAAGGCGCCCCATCCTGATGATGATGGTCGGATGGTGTGGTGATGGAGGCTATACGCTCGGTGTGATAGTTGGCGAACAGTTCCGGTACCAGGCAGAGCACCCTGCAATCCCTTGCTATATAAGGGCTCGCGCTGTAGGCAACCGGAAGGGGTTTTAAAACGGTCAGATTTACCTGCACGGCATGGCCATTGGCAGACCAAGCAAGGCGAGCGGGGTGAGCATCAGTGAAAATCGCTACCGGGTGAAGTCCGTCAGGTTTGTGATGTGGTTACAACTTTTTATTGATTTAATCTGTAAAGCTGTAAGTATTTGCAGCGTGTCACTGAAAGGAGATCGGTTATGAAACAACAGTTAGTGGAGCTGTTCGCAAGTTGCGTTGAAAACTCGCAGCTGATGCGGGATAGCGTGGCAAAAGATGCCGGGGTGGGTGTGTCGCCAGCAGAGCGGGCGGTAACCAGACGATGGACGGTATCAGCCGCCTCTGAGCTTGCTCGGGTCAGCCGGGCAGCTATTGACCAGGCTGAGAATGATGGGCGTCTGCCGCCGCCTGAGCGCAATGAGAAGGGCGCCAAGATCGGCTATACCCTGCATCAGATTGATGCCATCCGGCAGGTGTTCGGTACCGCCCCCTGGCAGCCAAGGGCCGTCACCGTGGCCATCCCCAGCAACAAGGGCGGCTCTTACAAATCGACCGTTACCGTACACCTGGCTCAGTGGCTATCGCTGCAAGGCTATCGGGTGCTGGTGGTGGATACAGACCCGCAGGGTACCGCAGGTGAGTATTTCGGGTGGTCTACTCGCTGGGTCGATAGCGACCGCACCATTGCGCCCTGGATGTTCGGCAAGGCCCAGAGCCTGGACTATGCGATCCACCGTACCTGTTGGCCGCAGCTCGATATCATCCCGGCCAACCAGACTCTCCAGCGCATCGACCGGGAAATGGCAGATATGGAACTGCCCTACCCTCCGCATCTGATGCTGCGGGCCGGGATAGAGACCATCGCCAATCGCTATGATGTGATCCTGATTGATGGAGCGCCTAACCTGGCTGACGGCACCATTGCCCAGGTGTTCGCGGCGGATGTGCTGCTATGTACCACCCCTGCCGAACTGCACGATACCGCCAGCACTGAGCAGTTCTTTAACCTGCTCAAGGAAATCACCATGGTGATCCCTGAGCAAGACGTTTGGGCCGTGCCGGATGTGCGGATTCTCATCACCAAGCTGAGCAAGGCACCTGGCAGCAGCTCACCGGCCATCGCCAACAAGATCCGGCTGGCATGGGGCGGGCTGGTGATGGCCAATGCCGTCTACGTCACCGAAGAAGTGGGCAAGGCCCAGCTGCGGATGAAAACCGTGTTCGAGCAGTCCCGCGCCGAACGCTCCAGCCATAGCGCCTGGAAAGCGGCCATAGAT
Source organism: Aeromonas aquatilis (assembly GCF_054052405.1). Lineage (NCBI taxonomy): Bacteria > Pseudomonadati > Pseudomonadota > Gammaproteobacteria > Aeromonadales > Aeromonadaceae > Aeromonas > Aeromonas aquatilis. Next base: position 1,604 of record NZ_JBSTYP010000044.1, read on the forward strand.
ATGTGGGAATCCCTCTTTACTGAGGTTCTCGATACCCTGGTTAAACCACGGTGGGAGGCTTAGTTATGAGCAAGTTTCGCCCCATGAAAGGTGATGACCTGGTGGGAGATCCCCGCCTCCCCCTGATCGCCATGCCGAAGATAGACGGCATCCGCTGCGCAATGAAGGATAGCCAGCCATTGAGCAACAGCTTGAAGGTGCTGCCGAACCTCCACTTTCAGCGGCTGGTCAACCATCCGGCGCTTCATGGCATTGATTCAGAGCTGACCATTGGCGACCCGGCAGCAAAAGACGTTTACCGCAAGACCAACAGCGCGGTGATGACCATTGCCGGTGAACCAGATCTGACCGTGCGGGCCTTTGACCTGTTCGATCACCCTGGTACGTACCAGGAGCGGCTGGCCGCACTCCATCAGAAGGTGGCCACCATGCCCGATGAACTGCGCCGGTTCGTTGAGGTGGTACCCAGCGAATACATCACCACCATGGAACAGCTGGAGCGGTTTGAGGCGAAATGGGTGGGCGAAATGGGCTATGAGGGCGTGATTATCCGCTGCCCGGATGGGCCATATAAGCATGGCCGCAGCACCCTGAAACAGGGCTGGCTGCTCAAGCTCAAGCGGTTCCTGGATGATGAGGCGGTGATCGTTGGGTTCAACGAGCAGATGAGCAACCAGAATGATGCCCAGGTTAACGAGCTGGGGCTAACTCGCCGCTCCAGCGCCAAGGCCGGGCTGGTACCGGCTGGGGTGCTGGGCAACGTGGTCGCTCAGTGGCGCGGGGTGGAGTTTGAGATCGGCACCGGCTTTACCGCTGATGACCGGGCATCACTCTGGCGCAACCGGGACAACCTGATCGGCCAGCTGGTGAAGTTCAAATACTTCCCGGTGGGCATGAAGGATGCGCCGCGCCACCCGGTATTCCTCGGGTTCCGCGACCCGATTGATATGACCGACTACTAAGGGCCGACCATGACAGAGACAACCGGAAATGGCCACACCATCAGCGGCTTCAAGCTCTTTATCAACGGCAAGGAACAGGCGGCAGCCTCTCACATTGACCTGATGATAAAGCCGCCCCCGGCCTCCTGGCAGCAGTTGAGCCGTGAAGCGGTACCGATGCCCCCGGAAGTGGTCTACCAGGGCGAGATTAGCGGCACCTTTGAGCTGGAGCTGACAGAGACCGAACTGATCGAGCGAGTGCTGTTTTACAAGTCTCGCCAGCTCGGGAGGTATATGCCCCTCGACCTTGCTATCTATGCAGCGCTATGGCGCGGCAAGGGGCCCAGTCAGTTCTGGGCACTGCATCAACGGCTGCAAGGCGGGTGCAGAGCACCTAGAGGCAAACACCAACATAAAGGGATTGACCATGAGTAACCTTTGGCAAGTTCAGGATCTGGCCGCTGCTGCGCTCGGGATCAGTGAGGATGAATGGGATCGCATTCAGGATGAGTCAGCAGAGGATGAGACCTTAAACCAGCAGCTGGATGAGCGCTTTGGCGTTGACCTGGAACAGTTTGGCAATGTCGTTGATGCCCTGTTGCCGTTCACCCCATCGTAGAGATAAACGGCAAGCGTTATCACGCCTTCGCCATTGAAAAGAATGGATTGGGCCGCTGCTTAGTAAAAAAACCGGCGCAAGTAGATAACTCGAATTGAAGGAGCATTTGAAATGAAACAACTGCAACCCATCCAAGCCATTCCCAGCGTCCAGCGTATGGCAAACCGAATGGTGGCAAGCCAAGCGCCTGTTGGTACCAAGATCGCTGACACCCTGCTTGGCCGCGCCATCACCTGGGAGGTGGTATCTGTCCCTGGCCCATTGGTGGAGAAGGCCACCATGGTTTATGCCGGTAATGAGCGCTGCCAGGAGTTGCTGGATGCTCGCACCCTGGGCGATATCCTGGGCATGTTCGACAAGGAAAAAGGCAACGATGTACTGGCCAAAGGGCGCCGTACCAACGGCATCATAGAGGCGGCTGACGGCTCCCGCCGCCGTGCTGCCTGCATCCTGGAGCAGGCCCCCTATAACATCCTGGTGTGTGATGATCTGACCGATGAGGAAATGGCCTACCTGTCTGAGATCGGCAACCGCTACAACCCCACTTGCGCCTGGGAACGTGGCCGCCGCTATAGCCGCATGACCAAGGGCGGCGCCGTCAGCTTGCGGGAAGTAGAGGCGCAGCTGAACGAGCACGGCGAGAAGGTGAGCCGCCGCACTATCGGGCGCTGCATCAAGACCTCCACCATCCCGCTGGAGGTGATGCGCTGGTTTAACAACCCGGCCAACCTGTCGGCTGAGCGCGGCGAAAAGGTGGCGGATAATCTGGCCTCCATCAAGGATCTCGATCTGAGCCTGCTGGAGCATGATTGGATGCTCACCGATGGCGGTGATGAGCCCGATGAAACCCTGATCCAGTTCCTCCAGTTCTGGCAACCCGATGTGCTGGCCAAGAATGACCAACCCGGTACCGCAGGCAAGGATCAGCCGGTGGCCAAGCAAAAACCTGAGCTGGTAGCCAAAGAGTGGAAGGCAGGCAAGCTGACCCAGGCAGGCAACAAGTTCACCCTGGTACTGAAAAAGGGCCTCTCTGACGCAGAGCAAAGCGCCTTGGCGGCGCGGCTTGAGGAGGTGATGCAGGAATTTGATATGCCGCACCAATTGCGCGGCAAGCGGTTGAGCAAGGAAATGTACCTGGAGTATTCCGAAAAGCTGGGCACCATCTGCATCGAGAACGAGATCAGCCCTGATGTGTTCGAGCCCGCTCTGCTCGACCACTTTGCCGGGCTGTACCTCGAACAGGGGGAGAAGGCGCTCACCATCCTGTTCAATATCCGGGTTCTGCGGGAGCACAGCAGAGAGATCATCGCCAAGCTCAAGGCCGGTAAGTAAACCCACACTGGGCCCGACAGGGCCCTTTCACTGATGGAAATAACACGATGGAAGGATATAAATTCACTGCCGTGGTGGCCATTGGCCTGAGCGGAAATGCGCTGGTCGAACTGTCCAGTAAAGAAAACTGGCAGCAAGGTGCGACTGATTATCTGGGGTTAGTCGGTGACGATGCAGATCATGATCTTGATGAATGGCTTGATGGCATCAAGCCTGAGAATGATGTTCCTGGGCTCTATCGGCTTGATGTTTTGGCCACCGCATTTCGACAAGATGGGGAATGGGCTGAGTACAAACTGATCTCGCAAACCCCAATCCACTATGACGCAGGAGGAGAATGATGGGTGACTACAACATAGTGCTAAACAAAAGGAGTAAGGGATGACCCCACAACACAAAGCAAAAGAGTGGCTTCTTGACTGCAATATTCTGGATACTGAAACAACCGGGCTTGATTCAGAAGCTGAGATAGTTGAGATCAGCATCATCGATCAAGATGGTTCAGTAATCTTTAATTCACTGGTTAGACCCGAATTTCCAATACCAGAGGAGGCGACCAAGATCCATGGGATCACCAACGATATGGTTCTCTGCGCTCCGATGTGGAATGAAATTCATGATGAGATTTGCAGGATAGTAGCCAGTAAAAAACTGGTCATATATAACGCAGATTACGATATGAGGTTGATGGCTCAAACCGCAGCGCGGTATGGTTTAAGCCCTGTAGTTGCGCCTAATGGCGTAGAATGTGCCATGCTGGCTTACGCTGAGTTTTACGGTGATTGGAACGAACACAAGCAGTCTTACCGCTGGCAGCGGCTCACCAATGCAGCAGCGCAACAATACGTTGAAGCCGATGGTAAAGCTCATAGAGCCCTTGCTGATGTAAAAATGACGCTAGGCGTAATCAAGGCTATGGCCGCAAGCCTAACCTAACTTGAAGGAGCTGTTGTCCCCGGGTACATAGATCAGCAATTGTCCCCGGGTACAGACAAGCATAACCAGCGGGGCATTTTGCCCCGCTATCTTATTGAACTCACCATCTGCTTATAGACGTTGGCCATCATCACGGTATGGGCCTCCGGCGCCTGCAAGAACACCTCTATCGCCCGATACCTGTCTGATTCTGCTTGCGGGATGTTGTCTGGTGGCAACATGTCTCTCACTGAGACGTTGAGGGCCTGAGCGATAACCACCACCGCTGGCAGCGGGATATGCAGCTCATTGTTTTGGTTCAGCCACTTGATGAGGCTGGAGAGAGGGATTTGCGTCTTGTAACTCAACTCCTGCACAGAGAATCCCTTGTCGCGGATCAACGTGCTGATGTGTGTTTTGGTCGTGATCAGGTAAACCCTAGCTCTATTTGTGATATACAGTCTTTTGATAGCCATTTGACAACTAGGCCCATTTTATCCATATGTCAATTGTCATATCTTACAATCAATCATGGCGCTATTTTTGGTAATTGGTCATCCTTGGTTTGTGTTTTTGTTTAGAGTGTTTAGTCAAGAGGTGGCGAAAAAAACCACCATTGAGTTTTTGTGACAGGGTTGATAGTCATACTGTACGCGCATACAGTACAATGAGAGCGGCCACCCGAAGGTGGCCGCAATGACACAAACCCGCCAGGAATTGTGTCGTGTGTCACTGAGCACTGATGGAGATAACTCAGTGCATTCAGTTTACACGACTACACTGCATAACAAAAAGGAGGTTGCGGTGGATGTTGCTTTACTTAACTCAGAATTAGATGGAATTTTGGACGAAATGGAGGTTTTACCTCTGATCCAGGCCATGGATAGCCCCGCAGCGCGGCGCTACCATGAAAGACGGGTCAATGAGCTACGCCGCAGCGTTGACGATCTCAATGATGTGATGAATGTTCACCGGCAGGAAGCCGGTGAGGAGCAGCTGCAAGCTGTTTACGTAAAACTTGCCATGGTGTTGGGCCCTTACCAGGGCAAGGTCACCAACCCCACGGCGCACTAAACCTCTATCTCAAAACTCGGTAGATCTGGGGCGGCTGTTTCCAACCGCCCCCCCTTGTAGAACGCATTGCGCCCCACTGGTACCGAATCCCCCAGCACCTTGATAGTCCCGCCTCCTCGGGTGGCCAAGATGCTCCAGCCATTACTGATTGACTCCACTCGGCCTATGTTGCGCTGGTCTTGCTCGGGCAACAGGTCAAGCAGGCGGCGATACAAGTTGGCCACGCTACACCTCCGGTCTCTCTATGGTGATCGACTGGCGAACGCTAAGCGCCATGTTTTGGCCCCGCTTCACCGATATCTTGATGCCACGGCTGTACCCCTTGCCTTCATCCGTCTGGACGATGCGACCCGGCAGAATAAGCCCGGTGTCCTGGCTCAGTGGCAACTCAATATCCTCGTCATACCGGGCGCCTGCCTCAGCCAGTGACGAACTGCCCAGCGCCCTGATGCCGACCACATCCACCATCATCGGGTTCATCACATCGGGCAGCAGCCTATCGGCCCCGCTGCCCTGGCGTTTGACCAGGCAGGGCCCCAAGGTGTTGCCATCGCTGCTGACCCATACCCCGTTCACGTTCTGGCCATCGTGGTACTGTTCGCCCATGGTCACCATGATCGCGCTCGGGATAACGATATCCGGCGCCGTCTCCTGGAGCTGCCATGGCAGCACCTTGTAGCGGGGGATCACCTCGATGGTCTTGCTGGACTGGCCAGGCAAGAGGGTCGCACCAGCGGCCTCGGCCAGGGTCTGGATCACATCAATGGGCGCCTTTTTCTCATAGCTGAACGTCCCACCAGGCACCAGCCAATCCGGGGCGGCCCAGGTCAGCGACCACCCTTGTGGCAGCTCCTCCACGGCCAGTTGCTGCATATTGCGGGCGGCTGGCTCGGTGTAGCTGTTCGGGATCAGGTAGGTGCTGGATAGGTACGCGCTCAGGCCGCGCCCGCTCACCTGGCAATCATGCTGGTTGAAACTGCGGTTACGCCGCCAGCTGTCCACCTTGAACCGCCAGTGGTGACCGTTCACCGTGATATCGATCTCCTCGTTATAGATGGCCTTGGCATCATCATGCCGGATCACGTTGGCACTGAATGACCAGGCCCATGACCCCTCATCCAGCGAGAGATCCACGGATGATACGGGTATCTCCTTGCCATCCCTTGCCCTGACCACACTCGCGGTATTGATCACGAAATAAACCCTCCTGGTGGGGATAACCACCGTGTTATCCGGGTACCAAACAAACTCCAGCTCGGCCTCGCCCCGCTTGCGCCCGAACTCCAGGCGCAGGGTGCGCTTGTCTGGGCGCTCCGGGATGATCGGCGGCTTAGGATCCGGGCTGGTGCCTGGCCCCGGCTGCATCGCCTCCTCCCAGCCATCGCGCCACCCCTTCCAGAGCGGCAGGCCAAGGCGGGTGCGGCGGCCATAGAGCAGCAGGCCAACGGCATCGCCCTGGTTCCACTGGTCGGCCTGCCACACCTTGTCAAAGCGCGGCGGGTTGCGATAACCGCCGACCTGCCACATACCGGCCTTGTCCCCCTCGACCCAGAGGGCGCGATTGACGGCATGGCCGGGGGCAAGGTGCTCCACCTGCTGGCCATGATCGTGACCGGTGGCCAGCCCCTCCTGGTACTGACTGCGGGCCAGCTCATAGCGCTGGGGCATGATGGCGCTCTGCTCCACCTGCTCACTGCTGGCGGGTTCGGCCTCCTGCCAGCTGACGGCGCCCACGGTGCGGGCCAGTTCTGGCCGCTCCCAGGTGCTGGCTACCCGGCTGCTCACCAGCCCCGCCCGCTCCCACTGGCTTTCTTGGGCGGCGCTCGGGCCACGGAATACGTTGATATCGTACTCCCCAGCCAGCACAGGCACCGGCTGCTGATTACTGGCCGCCATACCGCACTCAATGACGAATGCGCCCACCATGGCGCAATCTGGTGTCGTGGTACTGGCGAGACGCCCCTCCAGCACCACGGCGGCGCCCAGCGCTGCGATAGAGCGGCTTGGCTGGCTGGCCAAGATAGCGTGCAAGCTCAACATGGCGGCGGCGGCCATCTCGGACGGCGCAGGCGCGCCAACCAAGATCGCCTCATAGCGCACCACCTCGGCCTGGTTCAGCTCCAGCTGTCCGGTGGTACTGCGGGCCTTGCGTAGTTCTAAGCTCGCATCCTTTCTGGCCATATAGCCCCCGGTTACGGTTCGGTGATGGTGGCGTTATTGATGCGGATCAGCGCACCGGCAAAAAACTCGCTCGCCGGTATCTCCAGATCGGCGCCACTGCCTGGCACCCCCACATCGAGATCCGCCACGAATGTGCCATCCCGGTCAACAATGCGCCCCCAGGTGGGGGCGCCGCTGGCGGTGGCCATCTGCTCGGCCAGGGGTTTCAGGGTCAGCACCCCGCCGCTGACCGTCTTGGCGCATGGGTGGGTGAACTTGAGCACCACCAGAGCCAGCTGGTTGGTAATGGCCGCCCCCGGCGCCGGTCTGGTGCCGGTGTAGACGGTCAGGGTAGCGCTGGTTCCGCTGCCGGTGTCGATGGCCGTTGCAAGCAGCTGGGCGCGGCTGGTGCGCAGCGTGTCCACATAGGTGAGCATGGCTATTTCCTCTTGAGCGGGGCCAGCATGGGGAACGGCGCGGGCGCCACACCCCCGCCAGGCGGGTAGGGTTTCGGCACCTGATAGTCGGCGGCCACGGCGTTATAGTCGGCGGGGCCATAGGCAGGGTCATCCTGGGCGACCACCATATAACGGCGATTCAGCCACAGCAGATCGAACCGATAGACCCCATCCGATGCGCGGCTGTAGGTCTCGCCAACCAGTTCGCCATCCTGGGTAAAGCAGAGCACCCGGCGCCGCACCCCCACCCCGCTGATGGTCACCGTGCTCTCGATATAGCCCTGTTCCACATTGCGCACCCCATCGCGGATCCAGAAGTAATCCCGCCCCTTGCAGAGCGGGTACTGGGTCTGTTGCTGGAGGTTGACCGGCCCCGCCCACATCGGCGGGGTGCCGCGCCAGGCCACATCTTGCGGCTGGAACTGGCTGCGGGGCTCCTGGTTGGCGGCAACGGCTGTCATCGGTTGCAGCTTGAATTTAAACGGCTTGTTTAACAGGTTTTTGCGAGCAGCAAGCTCGGCGGTTGTTAGCTCCCGGTTATAAAAGGCTACGTGGGCCATCACCGCAGAGGTCGCATATAAACCACCACGGGAAAAGAGGTGAATAGGCAAATTACCCTGATTTCCCTGGATGCCGTTGCCCGTTGCAGCGCTACCTATCATCAATGGTTCACCGTTCAGATAAACCTTGGTGACCCCGTTGACGCTTGTAAACACCAAATGGCCAGCGGTGGCTGGGCCAGCTCGACCATTAGCGGGAGAAACAGCCTGGTCACCCAGGATGAATTGATATGATGGGGTGGCCATCCCCGCAGCCGACCCAATACTTTGCAGCGACCAGTTTTTGTTATCCCCACCACGCTCGGCAATCACCAGGTTAGTATCCTCGTTATGGCTGATGATGCACTCCATGGTGAAGGTTCTACCGCGATACTCCGCTCGGTCAGGAATGGCAACCAATGAAGAAGTCACGCCACCTGTCACGACAAAATCCATATCTGAAAACGTCAGGACTTGCTGGCGAAAGCTGCCGCTCTGGCTGCCATGGTTGGCAATGGTTGATATGTCGCGGCCAAGATTGGCGAGTGTATCCAGTGGGTAATACCCCACCGGATTGCTGGCCATAATCAGGTCTCGCAGCGCTTGATCGCTTGCCATGACTTACCTCCACGGCCCAGTGATATCGAACCCAATCAGTGAGCGCGGATCTGACTGAAATACGTTCGCCTGATAGAGCCCACGAATGAAGCGCACCTTCTTGCCTGGCAGCGCGGGCAAATCGCCAAAGTTTTTACGATGCCAAGCGGTGATATCACCGTATGGAACGATAAGCCCAGGCATATAGCCGCGCAGGTGGTTGCCGTTCTCCATCACCATGCAAGGGTCGGTAGAGAAGTAAAATCCGTTATCTGGGCCATTAGGGACGGCCAAGCCAGATCCAAATCGTCCAAACAACCCTTTTAACCACCAGGAGGTGGCGCCGAATAGCTGATGGTATGGTCTGGCTAGAGCACGTTGGCCGCTCTGGTCAAAGCTGGTCAGCGTAGTGCCCCAGTTGTTTGTGGTTTGGTCTCTGTTTGCCCAGGTTGCCTGGGTCTCCGTCACGCTAGTTGTCCAGTAGTGAACCAGCAGCGCATGGTAGCGATCTCCTGGCCGGATCGAGCGGATATAACCGGCGCAATAGACGGTGTGATAGCTGTAGTTGCCAATCACCGGCATCCAGTAGAACAGTTGTGTATCTCCGATTAAATCCCACTGCTTGCTGGAGTAACGCAAGGTTGCTGGCCAGCGGTGCTCATAAATGGTGGTGTAGGTGTTGATATCCACCACATCCTCCACCAGTGCGACCTTGGCCAAATAGGCCCATGAGCCATAGCCATTCGCCCCACTCCAACCGGTAAAAGGGGTATTGTCGATGCGCAATGACACGTTGCCAGAGGCGCTGATATCAGTTGGTCGATAGATGGCGACCTTGCCATCAGCGCTCTCGTGAGTCAGCGTCCAGCCCAGCGGCGCCACCTTCATGGTCATGGCCGCACCAGACCCCGCCGAGCCAGGGTTGCCGCCGTCAATCTCGAACCACACTTGGGTGCTGCTGACCTGCATCACCCGATGCTCGCCGTTGTAAGCGGCAGGTGATACCCCATCGACTTGGAGCACTGAATCTTGCTGATAGGCATGGCCGCCGCTAAAGGTGGCCACCGCCCACCCCTTGGCAGCATCAAACGACAAGGCATTAATCGTCAGGGTGCCAAATCCGGTGACCAGCACCGCCTTGAGCAGCGCAGCCAGGGCGCCATCTGCGGTATCGCCCAGACTCGGGGCGCCTTGCATTTCGCTTGCAAACCATTTGACCTTGTATTCAGCCATGTTGCCGTTCTCCATCATGGGGCGCCGTGCCCCACTGAAAAATAAGAGCGGGGCAAAATGCCCCGCTTGGTTGCTGGCGCGTCAACGGGGTGCAGGCCCTCGGCGCTGTAACTTTCCTGCACTGCTGTCTGTTAGCGGTTGACGTTGCCGCGCAGTTGCAGCTCAAAGCGGTCGCTTTCGCTGGCCGCCACCGATTGCAGCACGGTACGGATGGCCCAGATCGGGAAGTTGGCTGCCTTGGTGTTGAAGCGCAGCACATTGCCACTCGCCCACCCTGCGCCCCAACCGCGCTTGTCCAGCAGAAAATAGGGCTGGCCGTTGTTGGGGTTGACGGGGGCAAAGTCGGTATTCACATCCCCCAGCGCAATCTGGCCAACATGCTCCCCGACCAGCACAAAGCTGGTGCTCGACTGGAAGATGATGGCCCAGCGCTCCTCCAGGGTGGCGCGGTTGGTCACCACGATAGGAAAGTCGGTGTCGTTGTACTGCGCCGTGCTCTGGTCGCCGTCTACAAAGTCCTGCCATTTGTTCGTCCAGGTGCGCTGGTCAAACAGGTTGGTGTAACGCGCCCACAAGTCGCCCATGATCAGTGCTGACGACACCAGGGTGTCAGCAGCGTCATAGGCGTGAGACAGGGGGCGAGCCAGCACCAGGCGGCCAGAGATCTCCACATCGGTGACCAGGCTCATATCCTCAATCCGGTGAACCACCGCCAGCGGTTCCACATAGCCGGTCAGATTCAACGGGGTGGCCAAGGTGACCACCCCGCTATCCAGATCGGCGCTGTAGAGCGCAGGATCGAGCCGCTTGCCGTTCTTGTCCTCCACATGGCAGTACGCCAGCCGCTGGCGCCCGGTGTTGAACTGCTGGCCAGCCGTCACCCCCATCGGGTAGGCACCGCGCTTGGTGCTATGCACCACCACGATGTTGCCCTTGCGGATAAACGGCACCCGGCCATCAGACGGCAGCCGCACCGGATCCAGCCCGATAATGTCGGCATCGAGCGGCAGATAGCTGAACACCACGCAGTTGAAGCGGATGGAGTCGGCCACCACGCTGATCGGCTTCCAGATCTTGCCATCCTCCCCCACCTGTTCGGCGTCATACCATGGCTGGGTCTCGTTGCCCGCTGCCGTGACCTTGCGGCCAAAGCGCACGGTCACGATGCCGGTCTGATAGTTCACCTTGCCATCCATGTCGGTGGTGGTGAAAAAGCCGTCCCCGTCTGCCGTGGCCTCGATACGGCGCCCGCTAGCGGTGTTGGCGCTGATGTAGAGGCTGCCCGGTGCCAAGGGTGCGCCGGGGGTGCGGAACGTCACCGCATCCACCGACTGGGCACTGAATGAGGTGGCCAGACTCTGGAGCGATGGCTGGGCCGGTTGCCCTGCTGCCCAGTCGGCCAGCACCGCCAACCCGTTGGAGTAGTCGATGGTGCCCGCCTGGATGCCTGCCCCGGTCTCGGGATCCGGGTCGCGGTAGAGCAGCCCTTGCCGGTCAACGTAGGTAGAGCCGCCCAGAGTGAAGCGCATCGACCCCTCCAGAATCGCCTCGGCAAAGCCTGGGGTAACGTCTATGCGCAGCGCTTGGGCGGTCAGGGTGGCATTCTGGGCCTCGGCGCTGTTGTTGTTGCGGTAGGTCACATCCACCCACCCCTGTTCCCCGTCAGGGAACGTATAGGCGGTGTTGTGGTACTCGATACCGGTCATCGTCCAGCGCTGCACCGCGATCTGGTTGTTGCCTTCCCAGCGGGTGCCCACGGTCACCCAGGCGTATTTCGGCTTAGGCAGGGGGCTGGAGCCATCCGGCATAAAGTGCAGGGTTCCCGCGCCGTAGTCGATGGCACCCAGCACCACACCGCTGGCATCGATCAGCTTGCCCAGCCCGTCATCGCGCAGGGTGATGATGGGATCGCGGGTCTGGATCACCAGCTCCTGATCGTCTACATCGAACTTGTGATAGAGGGCGTTGAACTTGACCCGCACCGATCCCGGCGTGAGGTTGTGGGCGCCGCCGCCGTCCTTGCCGTCTAGGGTGATGGAGAGGTGCCCCACCTGGCCGGGGGTGTTGAGGCGCCCCGGTTCGATATGGCGCTCGGTCACCGGCTCACCGTACTGGTACTGGGCGGCGTACTCCTGACCCAAGGCGGGCAAGGTAACGTGCTCCAGATCGATGATCCCCTCGGCATAGTTGATGATGCCGGTGATATCGCCGGTTATCTTGCCGTCCCCCGCCACATCGGTGGCCCGCTTGCCGCTGCCCCAGGTGAGGATCACGCTCTTGGGTGTGATCCCCTTGTGGGGGAGCTGCCAGGCGCTTTTGCCGATGCTGATGGCCTGCCCGCTGCGGTTGGTGTAGTTCACCGGGGTGGCCCAGCTGAACATGATGGAGGTATCCACATCCGGCAGGGCGCCCAGGGTCAGCATCACCGACCCGGTAGCCAGGTTGATGGTGCCAGAGCCATAAGAGCGGTCGATGCCCAGCAGCTCCCCGCGACCGTTGTCTTTCAGGTCATACCATTTGCCTTGCGCCATAAAGCTGACGGTAGTGGTGCCAGGCGCCGGGGTCGGATGCAGGGTGATGGTGTAGGCATAGCCCCGGTTGTTGGCCTTGACCTCGATCCGCGCCGTGTCAGCGATACGGGCAGGGCGGGCCGCTGGCCAGAAAGATACGGTCTTGCTCTGGGTGCCGTAGTTCGGGCACTGGGCATTGAACTCCAGCTGGCCACGGCCATAGTCGATGGAGCCGACCACCGACCCGGCAACAACCAGCTCGCCGCCCTTGTCGGTGATGGTGGCCGCGCCGATGGTGATGGTCACCGTGCCAGGCTTGGCACCGCTGCCCAAGAACAGGCCACGGCTCGGGGCGATCACCGCTGCGGTGTTGATGCTCACCAGCCCCCGGCCAGAATCCACCAGGCTGGCCAGCTCACCGGCAGCGGTCAGATCCACCGCTGGGGTCTCGCTGCGGGCCGCTGGCACCAGCTGGGTAAAGATGGTCTTGGCCCGTACCTGCATCGAGCCAAAGGCGGCATCATCCACCATCTTGGTGCTGGCAAAGTAGTTGGCCGCATCCGCCACCACGGTTTCGCGCAGGGCGGTCTTGGGGTTGGTCACCACATCATATGGGGTCGGTTGCTCCCCCTCGAAGGTGAAGCGCAGCGGATCCGCCAGGGTGCAGGTGACCACGTTGCGGGTGAACTCGGGCAGACCTTGCACCTGGAACTTGGTCAGCTTCTGGGTTACATCCAGCACCCGCACATACTGCTCGAACTCCCCGGCCTTGTTCTCGTTGCCGACCATCACCAGGGTTTCGCCCACCTCCGGCAATCGCGCCTCAACCCGCTGGAAGAAGCGGATCGCCCGCTGCCCTTCCAGCTGGGTATCGTAGAGAAAACCCTGCCACTTGGGGCCACGCGCCAGATAGCGCTCCACCACATCGCGGGCGTTGTTGCGGGTGTCGTGGTGGTCTTTGGTGGTCATCAGGGCAAGGCCCACGTTCGGATCGTAGGGCGGCAGCAGCACGGCGGCATTCGCACCATAGTAGGTGTCGGTGTCGTCCGTCTGCACCGCCAGAAATACCTTGCGCAGGTTCACCACCCCATAGGCCCGATCCAGATCGCTGATATCGGGAAACATTGAGTTATGTTCGCCGCTGACGATCTCCTTGCCGGTGATGCGCCCGCCACCGTCCTCGGTGTCCGTCATCCGCTGGCTGGCCATCAGCTTGATATCGCCAGATAGAATGGTCATGGGGTTACCTCGATCAGTTTGATGTCAATTTCATAAAGCTCATCATTACCAGGGTTGGCGTTCTGCCAGAGCGGGGTGGCCGTGATGGCCACCGGGGTGCGGCTGAGGTAAACATCAAACTGGCGGCCATCGTGCAAAGTCAGCTTGATGGTCTGGGTTTGCAGCTGGGATTCCAGCGCTTTCAGCTCAATCACGAACGAGCGCGGAACCCATACCCCTCCCTCCGATTTCAGGGTGATGGGGCGACCAGCTGGCTGGGCACTCTCCTCCACTATCATGGCCCCGGTGATGCTCGGTGTTTGCACCTGGGCGACCGGCGACCAATCGAACTCATCCACCCAAAGCAGCTGATCGGGCAGCACAAGGCTGCCCAATTTTATGGTCATCAGCTAACCCTCCTTGATATCGCAAGCTGGTCTAGCAGCCCCTCCAGATTGGCCAGGTCATCCGGTGAGCCGCTGACATTCGCCACCTTGCCGCCCGGTATCTCAAGGCGCAGGGTGCGGGTGCTGGTTGGCTGGGATTGCTCTGGCTTCTCTTTGGCGGGTCGCTTGTTGGCGTTGGCGGATTTTTCGGCATCGGCCTTGGCTTGTGCCAGGCGTTCAGCCTCGATATCGGCCAGTTTTTTCTGGTGCAGCTTGTCGGCCAGCGCTATCGCCTCTTGCAGGCTGGCAACTGCCTCGCTGTTTTTGGTTGCCTCCGCTTCGGCCAGTTTTGCCCGCAGGTCTGCGATCTGCGCCTGGTACCGGCGCTCCTCGATGGCGTCCAGATTGTTGTTGTACTGATCCATTTCATCGCGCAGGGAGTTGAGGGTGCTGGCTGCCGAATCGGCCAGGCTCTGCATCTTCTGCTTGGCAGAATCGAGCGCTGACCGCAGGCCGCTGAGATTGCTCTCCCCCAGATCCCCCACGGTAGTGAGGGCGTTTTCTGCTGAACGGATCAGCTCCTCGCTCGGTACCGCAGCCGACTTTAGCGCCTCCTCCAGCTCTTTAATCTGGATGATGCGAGCGGCCATCCTGGCGTTTTGCTCTTGCGCCAGCAGCTGCTCCCTGACTTGATCAGACCACCACTCATCGTTTGACTTGTGCAGGTACTCCCGGCTGCGCTCCAGCAGGTTCTGGTACTGCTCCTGCTTGACGCGCAACTGGTCGATACTCATCCCTGCCAGGTCGTTGGCGTTGGCGACCTCGGTGGCAAATTTCACCATGGTACCGGTCGCGCTGCGGGTGCCTTCCTGGAGCTTGTCGATATTCTCCAGTTGTGCCTTGTTGCTGGCGCTCTGGTACTGGCTGGCCGCCTCTGCCTGAGTCTGGGCAGACTTGGCTGACTGGCCCAAGGTATCCAGCGCCGCCGCCGTGATCAGCGCCTCGCTGCCGGTGGCATTGATGTTGGTCACCATAGCCTTTAGCTGCTCAGACAAGCCAAGGCTGGCGGCCTGCGCCATCAAGGCCCCATCCACATAGCGGTTGTTGGCCTTACCGGCTTTCAGCTCTGCTTCGGCATAGGCCAAAAATGCCTCTTTCTGCTGGTTTACCGTGCTGGTACCCGCCGCAATGGTGGCATAGGCTTTCTTGGCCGCCTCAGCCTGCTGCTGGAGCGCAGCCGCTGAATCAACTCCCAGCTCGTTATAGGCTGCTTGCAGGTCATTGGCGGCTACCTTCTGCTTGGCCAGTCCCTGCTCTGTTTTGGCTATGCGCTCGTTCAGATCACCCACTGTCTGGTTGTACTGAGCAGAGGTTATCTGGCCAGCCTTGTAAGCCTCCTCAGCGGCAGCCTTCTGGTTCTTCATCGCGGTGAGGTAAAGCTCGGTACCGCTGCTGGTCTCCTTGGCCAGCTTTTGGGCGGCATCAGTCGCCTTGCCGTAGGCATCCACATACGCCTGACCAACCAGCACCCCGGCATCCCTGAACTCATCGATCTCTTGGGTCAGCGCATCCAGCTCGGCCATATTCTTGACCTTGGTAAAGGCCATATCGAAATAGGCCACCAACTGCTGGCCGCTGGCCAGACCCGACTCGCGGATGGTCTGCATGTTGGCGATGATCTGATCCACCGCCTTGCCGGTCTTGCCCGCAATCTGCTCGATATCCAACCCGGCTTCTTCAAAAATGCTGGAGATAGCATTTTTGGCGTCCATGGCTGCTTTCTCTTGCTGGGCCTGACGCTGGCTGAGTTGCTTCTCCACCTCGGCATCAATATCACCGGCTTGCTGCATAAAGCTGTTCATCAGCTCAGCACCAAGCTGGCCAGACCCCTCAGCGATACCGGCGTAATACTCCTCGACACTCTGGCCGTTCTTCTTGAGGTATTCCGCCAAGCTATCGAACCCACCCCGCTGGGCCGCATAGTAGTCGTCCATGGTGCGGAACCCGCCCGCCATGGCGGCTTCAAAATCGGCCAGCGTTGCCTTGGCTTTGCCGGTACCCTCTTTCAGCCCCTTATCGATCCCGGCGCCAGCATTGGCTGACTCCCTGGTGATGGCTTCCGCCATCTTTTCACCGGCAGCGCCAATGTCAGCCATGTCCTGGTAAAAACCATCCATCATGCCCCTGAACTGGGCATTGATGAGACCGGCGCCATAGCGCATCTTCTCGGCGGCATCGGTCATGCCCATGGAGTCGGCAACAGCGGCCATCCGCTCCATCAGCTGACCCATCAGCTGGTATGGGTAAAGCAGGGCTCCACCCAATAACTTCACTGAGCCGGTGAACAGATTGAACACCACTCGCAGGCTTTGCACCCCGATGGTCATCCCAATCATCAGGTTGTCAAAACTCAGCCGCGCATCAGTGGCCCAAGTCTTGACGCTCCTTGCCGATTCGACCATCCAGTCGCTGATCTGCTTGGCATAGGCTTGCATCCGGCCATCTTCTGCCATGGCCGTCATTTCTTTGTTTATGTCGAACAGGATGGTTTTGAAGTAATCGAGTGCGCCTGACTGGGCGATGGTGTCCTGTACCTGCTTCACGCCATCGCGGAACTTGGTAACCAGGGCCTCCCAGGTCTGCATCCTCCGCTCAACAACTCCGGCACCGGCCTTGCCCATGGTGTCGATCAACTGCACCATGTATTCGCGGGTCAGCTTGCCCTGTTCTGACATTTTTTGGAGGCTGGCCACACTCTTGCCAGTCGCCTCAGATAACAGCTGCCACACCGGCAAGCCGTTCTCAATCAGTACATAGGCTTCTTCCGCCTGGATCCGGTTCTTACCCCACGATTGGGTAAGCTGGCGGATGATGGGGATCAGCGTCTCAGCGCCTCGGCCATATCTGACGTTGGCATTGATCATCTTCTCCAATGTGCCGTTGGTCGGTTCCATGCCGTTGTTTTTCAGCATCACGAACGCTTGCAACACATCATCCAGTGAGGTGGGCAATCTCTTGTTGAGATCCTGGGCCCACTTAAACGCTTTCTCCCCCTCGGCTACATCGCCATAGACCCCGATCAGCTGTTCACGCAGCACCTCAAAATGGCCGCCGACCGTGACGATGCTCATCAGCCCCTGACGCAACTTATCCAGACCGATATAGGCACCGGCTGCCATGACCACATTGCGGGCCATGTTGTTGAACCCGGCAGCAACAGCGTGAGTGCCTTCCTTGGCCGAATTGAGTTGTTGTTGCAGCAGGCTTAGCTTGAGCTTGTTCTCCTCATAGGCTTGGGTGGCCTCTGCGGTCTCCTTGGCAACCCTGGCTTGCTCGGCGGCCAACTGCTTGGCGTTGATACCGGCCCCGTCCAGGGTCTTGCGCAAGGCTGATAGTTTGGCCTCGTTGCGCTCATAGGCAATCTGGGCCTGCCCCGCCATCCTGGCAGCATGGCCAATCTGCTCGGCAAGGGCCTTTTGCGGGGCCTCAGCCTGCTGTACCTCCTCCCGCAATCTGTCCAGCTCTCGCTGGTTTTTGCGCAGGGCATCGGTCTGGTTGATCAGCTGCGGGGTCAGCTTGTCGTAGGTACCCAGCGCCTTCTGGGTTTTCTCCAGCGCCTGGAGCTTGATCTGGGTGTTGGCTATCTCGCTCGCCAGCTTCTTCTCAACGGCGGCCATATCCGTGGTGGCGGCGCCCGCCTTCACCATCGCCGCTTCATGCTGCTCCAGCTCTCGGCTGAGCTTCTGATAGGCAGTCGCGGCCCGCTGGGCTTCGCTCTTTGCCAACGAGTGAGCATCGCTGAGCGCCTTGGTCGGCTTCTCCCCTTTGACGAACTGGCTCGATAGCTCCTCAAGGGCGGCAGAGGTGCGATTCAGCTCTTTCTCAGCCAGGTTGGCATTGGTGCGCAGCTCATCCAGCCTGAGCGCGTCTTTCTGGGCCTTGTTGAGCTTGATCAACTCCTGCTTGAGGTTGATGGTCTCAACGGCAAGGCGCTTCTGCTCGGTGGCGGTATTGTCGATATCGACACCGCTGCGGCGCAGGTTGCGGGCCAGTTCATCCAGCTCGTTGCTGATGCTGGCCAGTTCAGACTGGAGGCGGCCCGATTCGCTGCTGGCCTGGGTGAAGGCCCGTTTCAGCTCAGCGCTGGCGCCTGGGGTGTTCTGCATCTCCTCAGTCAGCGCGGCCAGCGTTGCCTGGGTTTCGCTCACCGATGTTTTGAGGGTCTTGCTGTACTCCTCAAGCTCGGTCGCTTTCGTCAGCTGTTTGTTGGTCTCACGCAGTTCGGCAAGTTGCTGTTTCAGGCTGGCGGCTGACTCGCCCATCTGATCCATGCTGCCCTTAACCTTGACGGCTTCCGGGGTGAAGTAGTCGATACCCCGGATCAGTAGGTTGATAACCTTGTCTTGAATACCCATGCGCGACACCCAAAAAAAAGGGGGCCATCAGGCCCCGTCATAACAGCGGGGCAAAATGCCCCGCATCATTTTTTACGCTGCTTTTTTGTGGATCATTTCAAAGAAGCGGCTCTTACCTGCCGGACGGCTCACATCGGCCAGCACTTCACCTTTCATGGTGAAATTGCCGTAGTCATCGGAGATCAGGCCGATGCCATCGGTCGGCGCCGGTTTCCAGCGCCACACGCGCAGGATCAGCGGGTCGCCGTTGGCATCGTTGATGCCGTCCATGACCAGCTTGAACTCGCGCCCGGTAGCCATCAGCGCTTGCAGGATCACTTGCAGGGATTTGGTGTACTTCACCGCCACCTCTGCATCAGTCACATCCTTACCGTCTTTGAAGTAGATACCGGCAGGGGTGACCACGTAGTTTTCCTTGCCGTCCACATCCAGCTGCGGAATGGTCTTGGGAGTGGTGGCGGTGGTTTTTACCTCCACCATGTTGGCCTTGGTCATGTCGATCATGAACTCGGTATCGACAAAGCTGTTTGCCGCCATCATCAGCTTCTCGGCTGGTACCTCTGCCGCAGTGGTGATGCTGTCCAGGCTGGCAGCCAGGGCGATAGCCAGGTTTTCCGGGCTGAAGTTGGTGCAGGTCAGATCCAGCTTGACCGAACTGATGCGGTCGGTGGAGTCCAGGTTGCCGCCGCCGCCCATGTTGTTCGGCAGGCTCTTTTGCTCCACGTTGTAACTGAGCTTCACATCGCTACAGTTACCGACCTGGCGGGTGTTGATGAACAGCTTGCCAGCGCCGATAAACGGGTGCTCTTTATAAATCGGGTTAGTCATAGGGATCACTCCAGATATGCCAATGGCACGTTATTGGGTTTCGATGTAGGTCAGGGTTGTAGTGAGGTGAACCGAACACAGCGGCAAGCCGGGTTCTGGTAGCACGAACATGGCCGGTTCTGTTTCTTCCATGGACTTGATCAGCAGCTGCTCCCCTTGCGGGGTGAACAGCACAAAGCCGCCGTGTTTGCGGGCCTCCTCCGTATCGAACAGCGCGATACGGATGTGATGCAGCGCCAGCCTGAGCAGGGCATCAGGGTCTGAATCCCGTTGCATATCCACCTTGAGGGTGGCGCGGATGTGGACGGTGTTTTCACGCTTGCGGCTGGAGCCGTTGGCCTCGGTCTTTTCCTTGAATGGCTCGATGGTGATGAGTGGCCACGTTTTGCGCCCCTCCAGGTAACTGAATACCCAACCACGCTTAACCACCGATTCGTAAACCTCCCCATCCTTGCCGACCACCGGCTTACCATCCTCGGTGAGCACCTGCTGGCGGCCACCGAATTGGATTACCAGGCGGCGCTCCAGCTCGTCATAGATCCGCACCGCCTTTACCTTGGCGCGGATCTCGGCAAGGGGGGTGTTCATGTCAAACATTGGCAATCCTCCTGGCAAACGCCTCCGCCATTTCATCCAGTGATGGCTCTATGTCCCCGTTGTCGATGGCCCGTTTGAACAGCTGATCGACACTGGGGCCGTGCAGCACGGCATAGCCAAGACGGTCAAACTCGGCCCACTCTTTCTTTTTCAGCTGAGACTGGTTCACCTCATTCGGGCGCACTGCCAGCCCGGTCACCCCGCTCATTTTCAGCTTGATGGCAAAGGCGCTGGCCATGGTGTGGCGAACACCTGGCGCTACCGCCACGCTCATCCCGCTGCGCACCCGGTTGCCAGACCGTTTGCGTTTATCGCGGGTTTCCCGGTACTCCTGCCGCATATCAAAGCGCGACAACAGCACAGGTCGAACGGTACCGCTCAAAATGGCGGTGTCGCTATTGGGGCCTGCTCGCTGGGTGACCTTGAGGTGTCGGCGGATGTAATCGGGGGTGAGGTTGACCCGTTCGGTGATGTAGTTGATGGCCTTGCGTTGGGTCTCATCAATCGCCTCGTTCACCACGGCGATGATGGTGCGTTTCACCACCCCAGGCATATCAACCCCCACCTCCTTGGCTATGAGGGCGATATCCTCATCGGATATGCCAAAATCATCAGATCTTCGCCGCCCCATAAACGATCTCCCCTACTGCATCCCCCTGCTCATCCACAGGTTCATGCAGCTCATAGCGGTCACCGCTCTTATCCAGCTGCAAGATGCAGCCGGTAGGCTCGATGCCCTTGATCTCGGGTTTGAGAAAACCGATCAGCCAGCGGTTGGCTATATGGCCGTCTGATCGGTTGTCGTAGCGGTTGGTAAATCCGCCAGTGGCGCCGCCAACATGCAGGTCATTGGTGATGGTCACCGTTACCGTGGTGCTAGTGGCGCCGTGTATTACTTTGCCGACCTGACCAGCGCGGCCTTGGTCATAGATGTGACCCAGGGCGCGGGCCAGTTCGTCAGTTACGCTCATTTGGTCAGCCTTTGATGATCAGGGATTGCTCATCCAGCCAGTCATAGGTCAGCTCACCCAGCCGCAGTTCGTCACCGGCCAGCACATCCAGTTCTTCGCCACGCTCGACCGGCTTGCCGTTGACCATGCAAAAATCTTTCGCCGGGCCACGGAACCCATAACGGGCTGTCGCCTTGGTGGTCATCAACTCCAGACCAGCCAGGCGCGGATTCAGCTGGTCGTCATCCTGGTCTGGTTGGTCGCCACCTTGGTTGAGCTGGGGTTGCATGGAGCCGCTTTTCAGCAGGTCGCTGGCGGCCAACGAGAACGCTTCACCCTCTCCACCAGTCGGTGGCAGCGGGTCACCAGTCGGCGGCAGCGGGTCACCAGTCGGCGGCAGCGGGTCACCAGTCGGCGGCAACGAGTCACCAGGCGGCAGCGGGTCGCTGTTGATTACCCATGGCAGGGGCTGGCCGGTGCTGGTCAGCTCCAGGGTTTTATCATCCAGCAGCCCCTGCAAGGTGGCCTCGTCCATGCCTTTCATCTGGTTGGCGGTCACGCCAAGCAATTTCAGTTTCTCTTTTACCGTCATGGCATCTATTCCCTATCCGGGTGGAATGGGGCGGGGCATTTTGCCCCGCCCGTCCAGTGATTACAGAATGTGGCCGGAACGCAGGGTTTCCGGGCGGGTGCAGAGCGCCATGCGGTAGCTCATCACCTCCAGCTCGACATAGCTGTCGCGCTTGGTGTCCGGGATGATGCGGGAATAGATCGGTGAGCCGTATTTGCCCAGGTCGGCAAAGGTTTCGCCGGGGGCCATCACATCCTGGAATACGGTGTTGCCCTTGCCGCTCGGGTAGAACTTCACCTTATCGCTTGGCAGGCTGATCTTGCCCTGGGCATCGCGCTGGTAACGCGACCAGTTGACCCCGGCAAACTGCACCGGCACGTTGCGGGTAGAACCGCCCATGGCGGCCACGTTCTCCGCAATCTTTTGCAGTTCGCGGAACTCGGGGTTTTTCATCAGCGCAAACCAGGCATCCTCGCCACAGCTGGCGTCAATGGTGCTGAACTGGGCGCCAGCGGCTGCATCTTCGATCTTGATGCAGATCTGGCGTTCAATCAGCTCGCGCAGATCGCCATCTTTGGCGGTGCTGAGCGGCAGGGCGACCGATGCCGGGCGAGACAGGTCAAACAGATCGTACATGTCGATCAGCACGGTGCCGTCTTTATCCACCACCTTGCCATCCAGTGCGTTGAGGTACATGTATTCCAGGGTCGCATCATGGTCAGTGAGGAGCGCTTGCTGGCGCACCGCTACCTCGGTCACGGCGGCGGCCACCATTTCATCAGCGGTACCGAACTGGCGCAGGAACGCCAATTCAGCGGCCATCAGCTTGGTACCTTCCCCGATCCGGTAGGTCGGGATCTGGGTCATCGCGCCCTTTTTGAAAGAGCGCTGCGGGATGGGCTCGCCCACTTGTTGCAACGGCAGGATGTTGAAGTGGTGTTCTTTCACATCCATGATGAAAGATCGGGTGTTGATCGGTTTGGCGGTAAACAGCCCGCTCTTGAGGATGCTCAAGCTGGGGTTGTATACCTTCTGAATCTCGCCGCTCATCGTGGTCATCGAGAAGGCGTCATTATTGAAAACGTCAGTCAGAATCATTGTGCTGCTCCTGCAATAAAAGGAAACGGGGCCATCAGGCCCCGTCAAAAGGTGTTGAGTGGTCAGACCGATTAGACGATCTCGGCACTCATGAAAATCTGCTTGGCTTCCAGCGCCTTGATGGCCGCCGCCTTGTTGGCGTCATTGAGCCCCGCCTTGAACTGGAGTTTGCTGGCCAGCATCATCGTCAGCGAACGGCTATAGACGCACTTTTGCGCAGCCGTGGTCGCATCTACCCCGCCATATAACACCCCCTCAACGGTCTGACTGCCATCAGAGGCAGCAGGATCCCAGGAGACCAGTTCACCAGTGGCGGTGACCTTGCCCAGCACCATGGCGGTGGGGTAATTGGCGCCCGCTTTCAGCTTGCCGGTTGTGCGGCACATGCCGGGGTGAACTTCAAAAATCAGGTGTTCGCCAGGGCGAACGATAAGGTCTTTCTTCATCATGATGATGTGTCCCTTGATGGATTGGTGTGGGGTCGCGGATTACTGCAAATGTTTGTAGGCGTTGGCCCACATCGCGGTGTTTTTTTCAGCCTGGTCACCCAGGCCGCTATCGTGGTGGCTGGTGATCTTGTCCTGGGTCGCCGCCTTGATGGCCAAAAAGGCTTTGTTGGCCTCCTCGGCACTGGCCCCGTTGTCGATGTAGTGATCGGCCATCTTCTCCAGCCCCATTGCCGTGGCTGCGGCCCTGATGGCTTTGACCCGCTCGCGTTCTGCCAGGATGGGATCCTTGTTCTTATCACTGGCATCGGCTGGCGGGGTGTCGGCCTCGTCATCACCTGCTGGGGAGCTAGGTGGATCAGCAGGTGGGTCGCCCGCTGTGTCACCACCAGGATTATCTGCCGGGTCATCGGCTGGCGGGTCTGTTGCATCAGGTTCATCCTCCAGCTCCTTGGCGTTGATGGCGATAAATGCGCCATCCATACGCACCACCCCGGCAGGGCTGGTATTGCCCAGTACGGCGCTGATGTTCGGCGGCAGGGCGGCCATGGTCATGGGTAGGATGATCTGACGGGCAACCAGCGGCAGGTTGTCAGGAAGATCGGCAGTCGGCATCAACTGGGCGCCTTCGTCTGGGGCCAGGGCCTTGGCACTCTCTTTATCGAGCAGTGCAACCGCCTTACCCTCGCCATCCAGCACCTCATCAATGAAACCGGACTCCTTGGCTTCGGCGGCTGTCATCCAGGAGGCATCTTCGATATCACCATCCATGATGGCGTTGATCTCCTCCAGGCTCTTGCCGGTCTTGCTGACGTAGATCCCGGCCATCTGGCTATCAATCTTGTCCAGCAGGGCGGCCCGCTGGCGCAGCGCCTTGGCGTTACCCCAAACCCCGGATGAGGCGCGATGCACCATAAACATGGTATTGGGGTATGCCTCCACCTTGTTGCCTGCTGCTGAGATAACAGTGGTCATGGAGCAGGCCCAGCCTTCAATCCGCATCAGCACATCCCCATCATGCTGTTTGAACGAATTGTAAATGGCGGTACCGTCCACCACATCGCCGCCCTTGCTGTTGATGCGAACCAGCAGATCCGTACCGCGCAACTCGTTCAGCAATGACGCTATGGCCGTGGCAGTGACCCCGCCACCCGTCCAATAATCTTCCCCGATAACGTCATAGATCATGACTTCGGCGCGGGTACCATCCGCTGAGGCGGCCACCTTTACCGGGTGACCGGCCAGCAGCTTGGCCGCCGCCTCCAGCTTCTGCGCCAGTATGGTTTTTTTCATTTCGCTTTTTCCTCTGGGTCTGTTTGCAGCACATTGCTGGCGAGAGTCATTACCTCTTGCAGGCCGCCATTTTTGTCCGTTGCCGCAGGGTTCGAGTCGAACACCAGTTCGCTGCTTTGCTCCTTGGCAAACTGTTCGTCCACCCGGTCAATATCGTTGCCACGCTGGGCAACCTTGTCTCTGCGGGTTTCCAAACCGGCTCGCATTTCGATCACATCCGCCATCACATCTTTCAGCCTGTCGGCGCTCTCGAACTTGGGCGGGATCCAGGTCGGCATATAGGCATGGGGATTACTCCAGTACCCCGGCAGGCTGACCATTCCAGCCATTACTGCCGCATCGGCAAACCAGCGAGCGACCTTTTCACACCAGCGGGCGATCATCAGGTTCCATTGCAGGCGCTCGATACGGCGGCGGAAATCCAGCATCCCGAACTTGAGGGCGGAAAAGCTGACACCCTCCAGGTCGCCGGTCATCTGCTCGTAGGTCATCCCGGCAGCCTTGGCACTGGCCCGCAGTTCTGTCTTGAGCCAAACCGTATGGTTCGGCCCAATATCAGGCAGGTCTGGAAACTCGATGGTCTCATCGTCATAGAGGTAGTGAAGGCCGCCAGGGGTGATCCGTTCAATCGGGTCACCGCCATCCGTTTCACCATCTGGCTGGCCAACGTCCCCCGCTCCTGCTACCTGGTTGCTCTCTAGCGGCAGCCCAGCCTGGGGCGTCTTGCGACTGATGAAACCGCCAAACAGCGCCGATACTTTGGCCCTGACCAGCATGGCATCCTGCATTTCATCAATCTCGTACAGCCTGACCAGGATGGCCGACAACTCCGGCACCCCGCGCACCTGCCCGGCCTCCGTTCTGTCAAACAGATGAATCATGTCGGCGGCAGGTACGCGGATCCGGTTCAACGATGCCAGCGGGCTGATATCCCCCGACTGGTTGAGGTGGTAGAACGTGCGTTCGCCATCACTGGAGAACTGCACCCCCTGAACGATGTTGCGGAACGGGTCGTTAAATCGCTCATCAAGCTGGTGAGACGGCAGCACATGCAACCGCAGCGGCACAATGCCTGGGTGCTCGTTGATGCTGACAAACCGGCGTTTGGTCAGTGACTCCCCACCGCTGAATGACTCCCGCGCAACCAGAGCTTGCAGGCCGCCGATATTGTCCAGACCATCCGCATCACAATGCTTGATCCAGCAATCCCACAGGGCCTGGAGGATAGGGTCTGCCCATTTGGCCGTGATCCCCGTCCCGACCAGGTTATCCACGTAGGTGTTGCAAGCGGTCTTGGCATAGGCGTGATTGCGGATGGCATGGATGGAACGGCGCCGCAGGGCTGACAGTGACCGGCTCAGCTCATGATTGATCCCACCGGTACCCAACCCTTTGCCGCCCATCCGGTAACCCTGCCCTGCTCCTTCAAACTGGGCCTTGATGCGGGGGCCTTGCGACACACCACCGGATATCCGTGACTTATGGGTAACCGATTTGATGTTCATGTCAGCCCCTTGTCAGATCGGATGTAAACGACTCTGCGCCGTGGGCTGAGGTGGCGCAGGATCTCTTTCTCATATGCCTCCAGCTCCTTCATGGTCACATCACCGTACTTGATACGGGTACCACCATGCTGGAACTCACCCACTCGATCCCCGATGGCCAGCTTGCGCATTGCATTGCGGATAGCATCAAGGTCTGCTTGCGTATAACTCATGGTGGCTCCTTACACGCCTCCGGTAACGCGACCGGCACGACTGCGGCGCGGCTTGTTGGTACGTTGCGCCTTCCCCTGGATCAGCTGCCGCATCGACTGCGCCAGCGTCTTGAGATCAAGCGCGAACATCTGCTTGGATAGGCGGATCATCGCCAGGTTGCCGACCAGGCAATCCAGCGCCTCATCGCCTTCGGTGCTGCTGCGCATCTTGAAAACGAACTGGAGCTTGCGGCCATTATCGACCAGCACTTTGATGGCGTTGGTCGCCTGCTTGGCCCACTTCTCGTTACACCAGTCAGCGATAGGCAGGTGCATGTAACGGGGTTGTGGGCCAGTGCCATGGCGCGGTTGTTTGTAGCGGCTGAACATGGTTTCTTTGCCACTATCGGTACCGATATGGCAGAGCCAGGTACCGATGTTTTTCCCCTTGGTGGTCTTGTGATAGTTGGCGATGGGATCGCCATAAACACTGGAGCCCTTGCAGGGTATTACCTGGTGCGGCGGGAACCGGCTGGCAAAGTCAATGACCTCATCCCAGTTATGACCACCGGTATCAATCCCCATCCTGCTGATGCGCAGCTCAACCCCGCTTTCGTGCATCCATGGCTGGCGCAGGTACTTTTCAAGGTTGTTCCACACCTCTTGCTGGCTGGGGTCACCGGGGTGGATCACATGATCCAGCACCCAATACTCCTCCTCCTCCCCCCAGGCCACCGTGGTGGTCTCAAGGCGTGAGCTGGTTTGCACATCGGTAAAGCTGGTCAGATAGAGCCCGCCAGCTGGCACCTGGGCCATCCACCGTTCGCGCCGGTCGATAAGCAGCGAGTGATCCAGCTTTTCACCGGTTGCCGGGGTGTAGTCCACCCCCAGATCCGTGTTGAAAAATGCCTGACGGGTCAGCGGGTCATCCTTGTCGTCATACCATCGCTGCACCATGTTTCGCCATGGGTCGCGGGTTGACAGGTAGCCCGGCACATAAAAACAGATGCGGCGGGCCCGGATCGGCTGGTTGCGATGGTCTAAATAGTCCAACCCGTTTCGCGTCCATACCCCGGTGTCCGGGTCTTTCCATATCCCTTGGCGGGCAAGCTCCAGGTAATCGGAGTGGGTGAAGTCCTCGCCACAACTGCGGCAGCGGTAGCGGGCGGTGTCCGGGTCGCGGTTGTCCCACTTAAACCCGTAACTCGCCTCTCTACTCGTCCATTCCAGGTGCTGTTCTTCACCGCAGTGGGGGCACGGCAGATGGAACCGCAGATGGTGGTTTGCCTTCTTGGATAGCCGCTCAATGTGGCTTTCCCCGGTCTTGGTAGGGGTGGTACCCAGAATCTTCTTGGGCCAGGCTGAGCCGTTGGTGCGCTTGAACATCAGCGGCCATGGAGACCCCTCTTTGCCGCTCTTGCCCTGCAAGTTGGTCACAAAGGCGTTGATCTCATCGCCTATGGCCACATCAACAGAGTCGCCCCGGTAGTTCCCCGCAGACTGACCGCCTTGGCAGCGCAGTGTTGCCCCGATAAAGGTCTTGAGGTTTACCGTATTGCCGGGCCCCTTTTTTCCAACACTGGGGAAAATCGGGTGGAGTTTTTTACAGTCCCGCAGCGCGTGATCCAGCTCGGTGGCGACAAACTTCTCTATCGCCTTATCGTCCTCCCGCCAGAAACCAACGTTCCGGCGCTTGTGCTCGATCAGGTAGAACATGGCCGCCAACAGCATCTTGGTGTAACCGATGCGGGCGCCCTTGTAGAGGTAGATTTCATGCACATCATCGCAGCCCATGGCGTTGAGGATGGCGATCTGAAACGGGTCTGTTTCCCAGTCACCAGAGGTATATGAGGACTCCGGTGATAGCTTGAAAAATTCATCTGCCCAGGCCACCGCCGTGATGGGTTCTTTACTGGTCAGCTGGGCCAGAATTTGGCGGATATTGCGGCGAACCGTTTTGATGCTTATCGAGGGGGCACAGCTCATTCGTCCTCCTCATCCTCCGGCTCATAGTCAGTCAGATCGATGTCGATGGCCGCAATGCTGTTTTTGAGCGTCACGATTTCTTTGTTAATGACGTTCAGCACCCGCTCTGGCATATCCGGGCTGGCCAACTTCACCTTTTGCAACATGCTGTCGCAGCGGGCGCCGATTTGTTCAACCACTCGAACCAGGGAGTCTGTCAGCAACCAAACAGGGACGTTCTCTTTGCGCAGGGCCTTGAGCCGTTCCTTGATGATCTCGTTATTGAGCCGCTTGCGCTCTCTATCCAGCTCACTGCCACCGTTCTCATCAGGGTCAGCTGGGCCGCCCTCCTCCATGGCTCGGCCTGCCTTGAGATAGGTTATGTATTCCTGCACCGCTTTCTGGAGGTTCATGCCCCCTCGCCCGGATGAGCGGTGCATATGCCCCTGAGCTTGCAGGTTGCGGATCTGCCGGTCGGTCAAACCAATGAACTCGGCCACTTCGGTCTGGGTCGCCATGGTCAAAACTCCCTTGCAATGGTGTGGGCCCGGCATCTTGAGGGGTGAACCAAAAAGAGCTGGCAGCGCTACCGTTTCCGGGCCCACGCCATTGCATTGATGGGGCGGGGCAAAATGCCCCGCAGTGGAATAAAAAAGCCTCCGCAGAGGCAAACCGTCACTTTCGGGTGAACAGGGTGGCAGGTACTTCGTGTTCGTTGGGGCAGCCCAGGCTGCCAAAATGCAGCGGGAAGGTTTTGCCGCACTCGCTGCACTCGTAGCAAACCCCCTCGCTGGCAATCTCCTCTCTGGCTGCATAGACCAGATGCTCAATCGCCTCTTGCAGGCAGGCGCGGGCATGTTTGACCGACTCACCGGCATTGCTGGCCGCCGATAATCGGGTTAGCAGCTGATTGGCGTTCGTCTCAAGCTCAACAATCGCGCTATAGGTGGTGCTCATCCCTTGCTTACCTCCAGCTTTGACACCCGGCGATCCAGGTCGCGGGTATCGTCATTCAACGATTCAATGGCCTTGCTGGTGTTGGTATCCACCTGCTTTAGGTCGTTGACGATGGTGGTGAATCGCTCGTCAGAGCTGGCCAGCTTGGCAGCCATCACGGCAATCCGTTCGTTCGCCTTGGCCCCCTGGTTTACCAGCTCTTTCTGGGTGTCCAGCATCTGCTTGCCCTGCCAGACCACAATGCACTGGAGCGCAATGAACAGGTACCCGGCTACTTTCAGCGCCGTGGCGATGTTAATCTCATGGCCAGGCAGCTGGCTGGTGCTACTCGGTTCGGCCATCTTGCCCCCCTCTGGCGGTTCGCCAGTCTCGCAGCAAAGCCTTGTCGTAGTCGCACAGGGCGATCACCAGGTAAAGCTGCTTCATGTATCGGTCAATGTCCCGGTTCGTTGCCAATGGGCCGCTCGGCTCCGGTAGCGGGCAGGGACGCATCAGGCTGGCCGGTGGCAGCACTGTTTGCGTGATAGTCTTTTCCACGATAACGGTCTCTGGCTTCGCGGTGCAGCCGCTGAACAGCGAGAGGCACAGGAGCATCAGCCCAAGCCTTAACATCAGGTTGCTCATTCTCTAGGGCCTCCATCGCCCCCTGTAACTCTGTGAATGCTTCGTTAAGCGCCAGGTGCCTTTTCTCGGCCTCTTGCTGCGCCTTCAATTCGTCATCCAGGGCCCTTTTCAAGGTTGCCGTGGTGCTCCGTTCGGTAGCCAGGGCGCTGGATGTGGCTTGCAGCTCCAGCTTGGTGGTGCCTAGCTGCTGTTGCAGGTCATCGAGCTTGCTGGCCTGTTGCCGCTGCTCCAGCCAGTTGGTGGCCAGATTGCCCAGGGTGGCGATGGCTACCATGCCCAGGATCAGAAAAGCCGCTGGCCAGATCCATGGCGCAAGCGGCTTGGTGACAATGCTCATAGGGTCAGCCTTTTGTAGATGAGACGAATGGCCGGGGCGTAGCCTCTGGTTTCCTTGGCATGTCTCCCGGTGACCTGATGCAAGCAGGCCATGATCTCCGCATAGAGCGGCGGCCCACCGCACAGCTTCTGGGCCTTGATGATGTTACCGGCGCCGCCGTTGTAGCTGGCCAGCGCCAGGTTGTGGCGATCTTCCTCCGGGCGCGGGCTTTTCCAGATGGCCCGCTGCCGGTACATGTACCAGGCTCCGGCCTTGATGGACTCCCCCGCATCATGGGGCCCTGCCAGGGTGCCGCTGACCTGTTGCCACTCGGCCCAGGTACCCGGCATGAACTGGGCAATGCCCCTGGCCCCTGCCGGGCTGATGGCGTTCGGGTTGAGCTGGCTCTCCTGAATCAGTTGGGCCTTGTATAACCGCCAGTCTAGCATCGGCATCCACTCGCGGGATGCAGCGCGGATCTGTAGGTCATACCGGTTAGGCCATGGTGATGGCCAGCAGTAGAGCGACCACAGTGAAGCGAACAGACAGATAAATAGACTGAGAATGCGCATCGGCTTTACTCCACCAGGTATCAACATCGGTATCAGTGATGTTGTCGATTTTCTTGATCACCCAGAACAGCAGCGGCAGCATGATGCAGACGCGCACCAGCGAGCTGAGCACCTGCATGATCAGCAACATGAAATCCGGCGACATAGGTAACCTCCAGGTATAAAAAAAGGGCTCGCAGCTGCGGGCCCTTGAAAACTGATCACTAACTTGAGTCACATGTATCCGGGAATTACCCCACGATGGATAAACGTTATCGCTTATACCGTCAAAAATCAATATGCGGATAAGATAAGTGTCACATTTTGATATTTTTCGTTACGGGGCATTTTGCCCCAGGGTAGATGGCGAACATATCTACTGGATAACACTCCAGCATCTGGAGACAAAAACGAACAAAGCCAGCTTTCGCTGGCTTTGCCGGTAACTTTCCTTGGTCGGTGGACTAGGGCCTGACCTCCGTGAGGATACCTCCCAACCTTCCCTCTGTTTAAGTTTGACGGGCTCAAGTCCACATCCCTGTCAAACCGATCCGGTTCGCTATAGTGTCCGGCTGCATAGGTTCCCGTTAAACATAGCATACCGAAAAAGATGTTCAAGCTGTTTGTTTTTCGGCCTATATCCAGCGCCCATATGTCACTGCACTGGTACGGCTATTCCGTTTTCAACAACATCATGACAGTGCATTCCCATCCCAACCATTTTTTCTATCGCCCGCAATGCATCCTCTTTAGACTGGCAATTGCACTCATTCAGGTATGCCTCCAAGTGCTTCTTGGCTAACAGTTCAACCTCTAACTCAGCTGCAAATCCCTTTTGTTTTTCCATTGCTCACCTCGCATTGCCTTTATGTCAAAAACTACGCCATCAATAGATCTTCCCACCGCTTTTTGCCCGGTTCTCTCGCTTGTGGTCTGCTCGTTTGGCGTTATAGACCAGCTTTTCACGAATGGCGCTTTCCAGGTCGAAATGGTAAGCCTCTGCTACCGTCAGGCACATATCAATCAGGAAGTCATATTCAACCGGCTGGCGCAGGATGCGATGCCCCATGCCGTGGATTTCGTTCCCCCAAAGTTTCGATGCCAGCAGGCAGTTGATGCCGGTCAAGCCAAGGTGCTTGACTGCCATGGTGCTGTGACCTGTCACCATATGGACGAACTTGCCAAGGTATGAATCCCGGTCAACCGTCAATCTTGGCGAAAAACGCCAACCGTAGCGGCCAGCGAAATCAAGCGCCCGGATCATGGTGTCGGCCAGCTCAACCTCAGCCATCTTGCGGTGTGGCAAGTGGTCATCCATCAACCCTTTTCGGTCGCCCTCTGTAGCCTCGGCAATCTCGGTATTAACCAGTTGCAGGGTCTGGAACGGGCATCTATCAAGGTCATCCCACCAACCTACAGCGCGGTTTTGCTCGAATATTTCCACGGCAAGCTGGTTGATCGTCTCTACCGTCATCCGCCCATTACTCACCTTGCGTTCATTCTGCATGTTCGGTCTCCTTATCCTGCTGTTTAGCCGCCTCTCTCCGCTCATTCAAGGCCCCCCGAAAGTAATCTTGATGCTCTAGGGGGGTTGCATTGATCGCGTCTTGAATGGCCAGGCGGCCTATCTTTTTGGTCATGGCCAAGGTGATCAGCTGGTCGGCCTTGGCGTTCAGTTCTTCCCGCTCCAGCTCCGCGACTCTGGCGCTGAGCTGTTCATGGTGTTGGTGTTTGAGCAGCTGCCCCAGCATCTGTTCGCGCTGGGCCTTGCCGTTCCCCACCTGCCACAACAGATAGCGGGCCTGCTTATCCAACTCGATAGCAAGCCGCTCAGACGGCGGCAGCTTGGCCAGGTTAAACATGGTGGCCACCGGCACATTGCCAGGCCACCGGTTGTACGCCTGCCGTCAGTCTGCTGGCCATGAACAGCAGGGCCAGCATCAGCAGCACCATCAGCAAGGAGCGCATCCGCTTTGCTCCTTCATCTGGTTGACTATCGACTCCATGGCGGTGACCGCTGATATCTCGGCACCATCGAACAGCTGAACATAGGCGCGAACCCCATTCCACTTGGCCGATAAACAGGGTTCGCTGACCCTGGCTATCGCATTCGGTGAAAGGAAGTGCTTTTGACCTCTTGAGTCGGTGATCTCAATCATGCCGATGGCTCCTGTTCCGACTCCGGGACGTAGTTGCGGCGAATGTCGCACAGCAAGCGGCTGTTGGCGGCGCCGGTCTCACTCACCAGATCGACAAATACCCGATGCAGCGACTGATTGCCGCCAAGGTCTGGCCAGGCATAGAACCCTCTCACCCGATACGGATGCCATGCCCCGGTGCTGGCCAAGTGGATATGCACGATCTCGTTGGGTTCTGGCAGCACATTGCCAGCGCTCTTTGACGGCAGGAAACAGGGGCCGGGCCACAGTTCGACAGGATCCATGGCCACTATTTGCCCCGGTACCGCTTTGTCCTTTAGCAGGGAGTCCAACAGGCTGGCATCGGCACTGATGAACGGTATCCCGCCCAGCTTTTTCTCCAGCGCATCGGTGCGAGCCAGCAGGTCATCGCTGATGCTGGCCAGAGCGCTCTCGCGGCTCAGCAGGGTCGCCGTGCGGCGAGCCAGATCCAGGATATTCTGGCCGTGCTCGATAACGTCCAGGTAGCGATCTGTCTGCTCACCCCAGATCAGCACCAAGGCCGCCTTCACATCGACCTCGCCGGGTTTCAGGATCAGATAGTCATCGGTACCGTTGGCCCATGCCTCCATCTGCTCCGCATAGTCTTGGCAGACGGCGCCTGATGCCAAATTGAACCGGCTCACCTTATCGGACAACTCGCACACCTGGGCGGTAGCATCTTGCAGCTGTTCGACCAGCTGGCAAACCAGGTCTAACCGCTCAGCATCGGCGGCCAACGGGGTCAGCCAGTTGGTGGCCTGCTGGGTAAAGTGCAGGGCATGACTGTCTGCGGTATGCAGGGGGATCATGCTGATGTATTCGGCGGCCTGCTGAGCCGCCTCCCGCCACTTCTTCTGTTCGGCCAGCATGGTATCGCGCTCCACCTGTAACCGGCCCATCACCGCCACGGCTTCATCCAGGCGGCGCTGGAGATCGACCGGATCGCTACTTGGTTTCATGCTGCCTCCTGCTGCTGCTGTTGGTATTGGGCCAGCCAGGCGGCGGCCTTGACGGTGCAGGCATTGCGGATCTGCTCTGCCCCTTTGTGTCCTACTCCCTTGATCTGCATCAAGGCGCTGGGTTGGCGGCGGGCCGCTTCCCACATGTTGCTTATCCCGCCAGCGATCAGCGCCTCGGTCAGCTTGGGGGTCAGCCCAAGCTCACTGATTGGCAGCTCTTGCGCCCACTCGGCGCGGGCCAACAGGTGGGGATGGCTATACTGGAGCGCATCAATGATGAAGTGGTGCATGTCCTTGATAGCATCCATCGGCGCTATGTCGGCAGCCGGTACCGCTGGCAGGATGGGGATCAGCCACTGGCTGATCATGATGCTGCAACCAGAACCATCCGCCCGCATCAGGTGCAGTTTCCAGGGCAGATCGTTGATAAATTCCTGGCTGTTGGTGTTGGCCCCTTGTGCCAGCAGGTAAACCCACCAGAGCGCCCCGGAATCATCGCGGTAATCCTTGCGCAGGTGCTCACCCCATAGCAGCTCGAAATGCTTGTAGGTGGCCTGCTCGTTGATGATCTCCTGACGGCGCAACAGCTCGGCATCCTGCTCGTCAATGGCGGCCAGCGCGGATGTGAGTCGGCTATTCAGCTGGTTGATCTGGTGCCGGTAGTGGCTAACGTCATTCTTGAGGGCCACCGTTTCACTCACCAGCTCATCTACCCGCACATTCTTGGCCTTGAGCTTGTTTTTCAACCCTACCGGGTCAAGCTCCTTGAGCTGTTTCAGCTCCCGTTCGGCGTTGCGCTGCGCCAGGTTGGCGGCGATGCGCTGCTGTTCTGCCTTGGCGGCGGCATTCTGGGCATCCTGCACCGCCCGCTCTGCCTCCTCCAGCTGGCCCAACAGGGCTGCTTTCTCCGCCTCCTGCTCGCTCTTGAGGCTGGCAATCTGGCTCAGCAACTCATTTCGCTTGGCTTGTGACTGGAGCAGATCCTCATCGAGCTTTTCCGCCATGTCGCACAGCTTTTCATAGTCATCTATGTCGCTGTTGATGCACTCCAGCACCATTTGAACGTTGGCCTGGAGCAAGGTGCCGAATGCACCGATGGCGGTCTTGGCTGAGTTGGGCGGCATATCCATGATCATGCCGATCTGGCTGGCCAGCGTTGTATGGGCCCGGCTAAGGGCCTCGCTTGCGTTCATTTTGGTCTCGGTAGTCATAACAAATCCCTGTTTCAGGCCGCTTTCTGCGCCTGCTGGTAGCGCAATCTGGCCGTATCGAACTCACTGCCCATGATTTCCGTCATCACCTCGCCCAGAGCGGCAGAAGTGCCGAAATAGAGCGTTCCATCGACAAAAAACATGGTGTAACCGGAAAAAACCAGGTTGCCCCAGTCGGTACCCATAGCCTTGTAAAGCGGCTCTAAATCGACCGGTTTAGGGGCCATTTCGTAGTATTTTTTGATGAAATCAGCCTGTTCCTGGCCCTTTCCCTTCACTTTTGACGTTCTCGGGCTGGATATCTGGGTTTGGCGGTTCGGTTTTGTCCAAAAATCCCGATCAGCACGGTCGTAGTAGTCGTTGAGCACCAGGTTGGCGAACTCATATGAATGAAGGTTGTGGCTGAACATGGGGCGCCCATTGAACTCGGCGGCCACTGCCTTTGCACCCGCCAAAAGCACATCTTTGGCAGCCTCTATCTGGGCATGGATGGCCAGAACTTCGGGATTATCGGTTTTGTAATAGCGGGTCATGATCTTGGCTCCGTGGCATGTCTCCAGGTAAAGCCAGCGTAATTCTCACGGCGGCCTTGCAGGCATTCAGAGACTAATGGGGGATAAAAGTTGTCTTTTTCGGTGGCGCTTACGCTGTCCCAACGGTATTCGGTGCCGTCATATTCACTGGTACCGATAACCGGGACGTTGCGGGTTGATCCATTAACAGGCAGACCAGCTGCCAAGCATCGCTTGATAATGGCGCTGATGGTCTTTTCAGAGGCGCCGGTCTCTTTGGCCAGGTCGATCTGCTTCTTGCCCTTGGTGCTGATGATGGCGGCCAGCACTTCGGCATTTTTGAGCTGGACGGTCACCCCTTTGATGGTGACCAGTGCGGGGTCTTTCATCACTTCCCATCCTCCAGCGCGGTGGCGTCCTCATAGCGCACAATAGCCTTGCTGTTGGGGTTCTTCTCCTCATCGAGCTGGACAAGGTAGCGAGCCCGGCCATCATAATTGACCTCGGTGATGGTGCCGGTGCCGCCGCCCTGGCTGCGCTGTACTGTCACCCGCTGGCCGACTGCCAAGGGGGCCTGAATGCCGTACACGCTAACCCAATCCCGCTCCAGCTGATCCTGGGCTGATGAAACCATGTAGTTGAACGAGTCAAAGGTATCGATCATGTCCCTGGTGATATCCCAACCGTGGTTATCATCCAGCGCCTTGGCCAGCTCATAGCCATCCATGCAAAAGAAGTATTCCGCGCAGATATCAGCGGCGGCCTGCTCTTTATCAACCTGGTCGGCACCGTTCGGATAGAGGCTGTTGACCAGCTCAAGCGCCAGCTGTTTCAGCTGTTCCTCTGTCAGCTCCGGGCGCGGTGGCGCATTTTGCCCCACCTGTTCCGCATCGCTGGCCAGCTGTTCGGTATGGCGAGTAACCCACCAGGCAAATGGCCCCTCCTCGGTGTCATAGATGGCGATCAAAAACCACCCTTCCCCAACCGGGCGCGGTACCGGCAGCAACCGCAGATCCCCGTCTTTTGCCACTCGGCCACCAGTTCGGCGGATTTCTCCTCGCTGATATCTCGATTATCTGCAAGCGCATCGATCAGGTCGATTTGCAGATATTGGGTGATCTGCTGCTCAGCCAGCCAGGCGTTGATTTCCGCCTGGGTGGTCGATTCGTCCCAGCTTTTCGGGATGCCTGGGTGGGAAAACTCGCCTGATTTGGTGAATGTCACCGGGATCTCAGTTATCAAGTCCATTTTGAATCTCCTGAATCATTCTTTTGTGCTGATTGGTGCAAAAATCGTTGCGGCGCTGGCAGTGGTCTCGATCCGCTTGGGTGGTGGCTAACCCTTTGGCTTCTCGCCAATATTTCGCGGCCTCGCACCAGTGCTTATGCCGTTCGGCCATGGCGGCGGCGCTGGAGACAGAGCGGTAAGCCTCTCTGACCTCCCTCGGCGCCATGGCCTTGGTCTCTTTTCCCGGTGTCATGCCTGGGCTTCCTTGCCTTTTTGGTGCTGTTGCAGGTGGTGTACCAGCGTTCCCTCTGCCCGCAGCTGGGCGGCGCACTCGCTGGGTACCTGGATGATGGTGGCGCCAAGGAACGTGGCCCGGATGTGGTCGCAAATGCTGCTGTCGTCATCGATCAGCACCAGCTCATGGGGCTCTTTCTTGAAAATCGTCAGCAGGCGGCGGATCTGGTCGGCCTTGTACTCCGCAGCGGTTCGGCCATCGTTGTCATCGCGCATAAACAGCGGGGCCGGGGGGGCGGCGATGGCTTTCAGGCTGGATCGGGTGCTGGCCATTGAGGTGCGGGCGCGGCCAGTCAGATAAACCAGCTGATAGTGGGGGGCCAACAGGTGTAGCATGGCCAGGCGGTACCGGATCGGTCTGTCCTGTTCACATGCTTGGTTGAAGTTTTCCCATGACTGGGGATCGTGCAGATTGCTGGTCGGCATCAGGTCAGCGCGACCCAGGTTGTTTACCAGGGTGCCGTCTATGTCACAGGCCAGCAGCATCTGGCTGCTCGCATCTACCCCCAGCAAGATCTTGCTGTCTGGGTATATCAGTTCGGTCATCGTATTTTCTCCATCAGTGCGGGGCTGGCGGCCCCGTTTGTCTGCCAACGGCAGTGTTAAGATCCGATCACTTCAATGGCTCGCTGGTCTCCCATGGCGGCCATCTGTCTCAGCACAACCAAAGCGGCTGGGTGGCCCGGCCCCTTCTCCAGGGCGTAAAGCTCTATCGCCCGTTGCACCTCCTGCTTGTTCCCCACGGCCCGGTAAAGCATCGTTTTCCCGCATCCATCGGCATCAGCCAGCTGGCGCATCGTCAAGGTGCAATACTGGTTGGTGGTGCTCAGCTCCAGAGCCCGCTCAAGCAGTCTTTCCCGGCGCGTCTCCAGCCTGATCCGTGGCTTCGTTTGCTTGCTCATTCCCACCTCTTTTGTCAGGTAGCCCGTTCAGGGCGTCCCAGGTCTTGGTATCAGGTTCCTTGGTTTGGCGGCTCAGGCTGATGGGGGTTATTCCCCACCGGTCGGCAAGCTCTTTCATTGCCCACCCTTTCTGTTCAAGGGCGGTGCGGAATTGGCTTTTTTCTCGCTTCTTCCCTGGGCCGCCGCGACTCTTTTGCTTTGTGTCCATACGGTAACAATCTTAATATCAAAATTTAGGATATGCAAATAAGCATATTATGGTTTGTTTCCTATATACAGCACTGCATATTGCAATAACTCACCCTTTATCTATCTCTTTTCCATTCAATGGCTTGCCTATCATCCAAATTTTGATTTTCGGTGCTACCGGAACCGGAAATGGATGGGCATTTTTTTTTGCAAAAATCAGAGGCCCCCCGCGCTCACCGCCCCCCTCGTGGCAGGGGACGGCCCAGAAGAACCTTTTTCTGGCACGTCATTGACGTGCCACACAAAAACGGCAGAAGGTCGCTTGTAGCACGTCTGTTGCGTGCCTCAGTGGCGACTTGTGGCGTGCTGTTGGTGTGCTACATGCCTACCAGCGCAGGGGCAGGGGCAGGGGCAGGGGC
>NZ_JBSTYP010000045.1:0-39091 GCF_054052405.1 Aeromonas aquatilis
TCAAATTGTTAAAGAGCGACGCAACAGTTCGTTGCTGCGGGAGTGGAATTCTACTCAACCGCCTTCTCGAGTCAAGCCTTATTTTCAAAGGATTTTCGAGGTTATCGACTTGGCTTTCTGCGTTGCCGCTTGCCCTGTCGATGGAGGCGCATTATAGGGAACGGATTCTTTCTGGCAACCCCTCGTCGGCAATAAAATTGCAAAAAAGGGCACTTTTTTAGTTATTCATATCCAGCCACAGCTTTTATACAAACTTATCCACAGACACTGGTTCGAGATTGCTAGAATGGCCGAAAACAAGGAGGCCAAGATGGACTTGCGACTGAGACCCTACAAGGGAAAACGCCCGCAATTGGGCAAACGGGCATATGTAGATCCCTGCGCGACACTGGTGGGCGATATCGAGCTGGGTGACGATGCCAGCATCTGGCCCATGGTGGCGGCACGGGGGGATGTGAACCATATCCGCATCGGCGCCCGCAGCAATATTCAGGACGGCACTGTGCTGCACCTAACTCGCAAGAGCGCCAGCAATCCGCCCGGCTATCCGCTGCTGATCGGTGAAGATGTCACTGTGGGTCACAAGGCGATGCTGCACGGCTGCACCATAGGCAACCGGGTGCTAGTCGGCATGGGGGCCATCATTCTGGATGGGGTAGTTGTCGAAGATGATGTGATGATCGGCGCAGGTTCGCTAGTGCCACCAGGCAAGCGACTCGAATCGGGCTTTCTATATATAGGTAATCCCGTCAAACAGGCTCGCCCGCTCAAACCCGCCGAGGTCGCGTTTCTCAAAACCTCGGCCGACAACTATGTGCTGCTCAAGGATGAGTATCTGCAAGAGACCTGATAGGGCTGGCAGAAACAGGAAGCCCGGCATAATGCCGGGCTTCGCTTCTTACATAGCTATATAACCGTGCAAAACGGCTGACCGGAAATCAGTGAGCCTGATCCCAGTTGTCGCCGGTGCCCGCCTCCACCACCAGCGGCACATCCAGTTCGGCAGCGGCCGACATCTTCTCCTTGATGATGGCGGTGTACTCCTCCAGCTTCTCTTCGCGGATCTCGAACACCAGTTCATCGTGTACCTGCATCAGCATGCGGATCGACTCATCCTCGATACCGCGGATCCAGCTGTCCACATTGATCATGGCGCGCTTGATGATATCGGCGGCCGTACCCTGCATGGGTGCGTTGATGGCGGCTCGCTCGGCAGCCTTGCGCAGACCGGCATTGCGGGACTTGATATCCGGCAGATAGAGACGGCGGCCGAACAGGGTCTCGACATAACCCTGGGCTTCCGCCTGCTGGCGGGTGCGCTCCATATACTCCAGCACGCCCGGGTAGCGTTCGAAGTAGAGGTCCATGTACTTCTGCGCTTCGGCGCGACCGATCCCCAACTGCTTGGCCAGACCGAAGGCACTCATGCCGTAGATAAGACCGAAGTTGATCGCCTTGGCGCTGCGGCGCATGTCGGTGGTGACCGCATCGAGCGCCACGCCGAATACCTCGGCGGCGGTCGCCTTGTGGATGTCCTTGCCCTCGGCAAAGGCGGTCAGCAACCCCTTGTCACCGGAGAGGTGCGCCATGATGCGCAGCTCGATCTGGGAGTAGTCCGCCGCCACCAGCTTGTAACCGGCGCTCGGAATGAAGGCCTGTCGGATCCGGCGACCCTGTTCGTTGCGTACCGGGATGTTCTGCAGGTTGGGATCAGACGATGACAAACGACCCGTGGCCGCCACCGCCTGATGATAGGAGGTGTGTACCCGCCCGGTCTGCGGCTTGATCATCAGCGGCAACTTGTCTGTGTAGGTGGACTTGAGCTTGGCCAGCCCACGATGCTCCATCAGCAGGCGTGGCAGCTCGTAAGTCTCCGCCAGCTCGGCCAGCACCTCTTCTGCAGTAGACGGTGCACCCTTGGGAGTCTTTTTGATGATCGGCAGGCCCAGCTTGGTGAAGAGGATCTCCCCCAGCTGCTTGGGCGAGGAGAGGTTGAACTCCTGCCCGGCCAGCTCGTGAGCCTGCTTCTCCAGCTCCGCCAACCGCAGCTCGATCTCCTGACTCTGCTGATGCAGCAGCTTGGGATCGATGGTGGTGCCGAGCAACTCCATCCGCGCCAGTACCGGCAGCAGCGGCAGTTCAATCTCATTGAATACCTTGGCGAGGCCCGGCACGGCCTCCAGCTGACCCCACAGGGTCTGGTGCAGACGCAGAGTGATATCGGCATCTT
Source organism: Aeromonas aquatilis (assembly GCF_054052405.1). NCBI lineage: Bacteria > Pseudomonadati > Pseudomonadota > Gammaproteobacteria > Aeromonadales > Aeromonadaceae > Aeromonas > Aeromonas aquatilis. Next base: position 2,231 of record NZ_JBSTYP010000045.1, read on the forward strand.
CTGCCGCATAGGGAGCAGCCTGCTCCAGCTCGATCTGGTTGAAGGTGAGCTGTTTCACCCCTTTGCCCGCGATATCTTCAAAAGAGGTGGTCTCGACCCCGAGGTAACGCTTGGCCAGCGAATCCATATCGTGACGACTGGCGGTGGAGTTGAGCACGTAGGACTCGAGCATGGTGTCGTAGGCGATGCCCTGCAGGTCGATGTCGTGGTTGAGCAGCACGTTGCGATCGTATTTGAGATTCTGTCCCACCTTGAGACGGGTCGGATCTTCCAGCAGCGGCTTGAGCTTGCCCAGTACCACGGCTTCAGTCAACTGCACCGGCGCCCCGAGATAGTCATGGCCAAACGGCACATAAGCGGCTTTACCCGGTTCAACCGCGAAGGAGACACCGACGATCCGCGCCTCCATATAGTCGAGACTGGTGGTTTCGGTATCGAAGGCAAACAACGGTGCCGCTTTCAGCTGTTCCAGCCAGCCGTCAAACTCGGCTTCGTCCAGAATGCAGCGGTAGTCGGTTTCGATGGCGGCAACCGGAGCGGCGCTCTCATCGCCAGCCTCGTCTTGCCCGGCGCTCTCGCTGCCCTCTTCACCACCGGATTCCAGCTCCTTGATCAGGTTGCGCAGCTCGTATTCCCGATAGACCGCCAGCAGGGACTCCTTGTCGACCGGCTTGAGCAACAGCTCTTCCAGACTCTGTTCCAGCTCGACATCGGTCTTGATGGTCGCCAGTCGATAGGAGAGACGAACCTGCTCCTCCTGCTCGCGGAACTTGTCGGCGAAGGCCTTGGAGCCTCGGAAGCCGAGCGCAGCTACCTTGTCGAGGTTGGCGGCAATCTCGTCGATACAGCCAATCCCCTGCAGCAGGGCCAGTGCGGTCTTCTCGCCGACACCGGTCATGCCGGGAATGTTGTCGACCTTGTCACCCATCAGGGCCAGATAGTCGATGATGAGCTCGGGCGGTACGCCGAACTTCTCGATCACCCCTTCCCGATCGGTCTTCACATCTTTCATGGTGTCGATCAGGGTGACATGGTCAGAGACCAGTTGCGCCATGTCCTTGTCACCGGTACTGATCAGCACCGGCAGCTGCTTCTCGGTCGCCTGACGAGCCAGGGTGCCGATCACGTCGTCGGCTTCAACCCCTTCCACCATCAGGAAGGGGAAGCCCATCGCCTTGATCATCTGGTGGATCGGAGCGACCTGGCTGCGCAGATCGTCCGGCATGCTGGCGCGGGTCGCCTTGTACTCGGGATAGATGTCGTCGCGGAAGGTCTTGCCCTTGGCATCAAACACCACGGCCACATGACAGTCAGGATATTGCTTGCGCAGGCTGCGCATCATGTTGGCCATGACACGGACGGCGCCGCTCGGCAAACCGGTCGATGTGCGCAGATCGGCCTGCTGGGAGGCGAAGAAGGCGCGGTAAAGATAAGAGGAGCCGTCGACCAGAATAAGGGGATTGCTAGGGGCCATGAAATCGTCCTGCCAGAGATAAACAGCCGCTAGGATGCCACAGGGCCCCCCTCACACCAAGGGGCGCAGCAACAGCACACAGCGCCTGATAAAGGGACTCAGTCTGTGGATAACTCTGTGTTCAAAAATGGGACGCATCAGGGCGCACAGTGACAAAGCTGTGCATAAGAATATAAAAAACCATTAAAAACAATATGTTGAGATCGCAAAAACCGATCGCGAGACAGTTAGGATGATCTCGATCAATGTGGAAAAAGATTTAAGGGAGTAGGTACGGCAGGATCCAAAACGAAACAATCCTAGCACAGCAAGATGACTTGACCAGCGGATGGCGAGCGATAACCATACAAAAGTACAACAATCCATCCTGGCTCACATTTTCAACAACGAGGAGTTTGCCATGAAAAAAGTGGCCGTGATTTTGAGTGGCTGCGGTGTCTTTGACGGAGCCGAAATCCACGAAGCCGTCATCAGCCTGCTGGCGCTGGCCCGTCAGGGAGTCGCCGTCCAGTGCTTCGCCCCGAACGTGGCGCAGCTCCATGTCATCAACCACCTGACCGGTGAGGTGAGCGAGGGGGAGAGCCGCAATGTGCTGATCGAAGCAGCCCGCATCTGCCGTGGCCAGATCAAGGATGTGGCCGAGCTGGATGCGGCCGATTATGACGCCCTACTGGTACCCGGTGGCTTTGGCGCTGCCAAGAACCTGTGCGACTTCGCCATCCGGGGCGCCGAGTGCCAGATCCAGCCCGATGTGCTGAACGCGTGCCAGAGCTTTGCCAAAGCCAACAAACCAGCCGCCTATATCTGTATCGCGCCCGCCATGATCCCGCTGATCTATGGCGCCGGGACACTGGCCACCATAGGCCATGACGAGGGTACCGCCAACGCCATCGAGGCGATGGGCGGCAGCCATCTCAACTGCCCGGTCAACGAATTCGTAGTGGATCAGGAGCGCAAGGTGATCTCCACCCCCGCCTACATGCTGGCCAACAATATTGTCGAGGCGGCGGACGGCATCGAGAAGACGGTCAAACAGCTGCTGGCGCTGTAATTCCCTCACCGCCAGAAACAGACGGGCCGCTCATGGAGCGGCCCGTTTTCAATTCTGCCTGAAGGCGATGAATTAGATGGTTTCGCCCATCTGATCCATTTTGCCCAGCAGGGCACGCAGACGCTCCTGCCATGCAACGTGCTCGTTGCGCAGCTGATGGTTCTCGTCTTGCAGCTTGCTGTTCTGCTCTTTCAGCTCGTCCAGCTCCATCTTCAGCAGGGAGATGTTGTCGACGGCGGATTGTACTTTGGATTCGAGTTGCTCAAGGACTTCTAGTGACATATGCATACCTGTTTGTTCAATTGCGATGCCCCACAGAGGGCGATTCAAGCGCGTGAAGCCAGCATACCCCGAGCGCATCGGCACAAACAAGCCAGTGCGCTGTAAAATGCGCCTTCCATAGATGTATTGTCTAAATATGCGTCTATTTTTCTCGCATCCTGCGCCCGAGCCGCGACAACACACTGAACAGTGCGTAAAAGGCCCCGCCACCCGCGCATCATTTGCACCCTCTCGACGGAATCGCCGTTATCCATGCAAGGCGATATAAGCCCCCAGCAACAGACAGGCGACGACATACATCAGCAGGCCATAAAGCAGGTTCCAGCGCAGGATCAGCCCGGCACTGAGGTTGTAGCGGGAGGCCAGCGCCAGATTGGATCCGGAGAGCGGACTGGTGCCGGTGGCAAGCCCCCATCCCAGCAGGAAACACATACCGAGCAGGCTGGGATCCGGCGCCAGCGGCCAAAGCAACGGCGCTAGCCCGGAGATACTGATGAGCGGATGTACCCCAACGATGGCCACCAGCAAAATCAATAGCAGAGTGAGGGATGCCTCAAGCCAACCAAAGTGATTGAACAGCGGCAAGCCGTGACCGGCACCGAGATCGATGACCGACAGCGCACTGTTGATGCCTGCCGCCAGCAAACCTGCCCCCAGAAACAGCACCAGCTGACCGCCGATGGCTGGAAAGCGTTCCACCACCTGCCGCTTGAGGGCCGCCTTGCGCCCGGCCCTCGGCATAAAGAGCAGCGCCAGCAGCGGGGCCACCAGCGCGATCACCGCCAGAATGCCAAGCTGGGGCCAGATCTGCTTGATGAGCAGTACCAGCAGCGCCAGCGTGACCGGCAACCCCAGGGTCTGCAGCCGCAGCGGATAACCGGCAAAGTCATCTACCCCGAGCCGCTCCACCTGCCAGGCAGTCAGCCCCATCGCCAGCAAGGCGGCGAGGATCCCGAACGGCAGAATATGGGAGAGCTGCAAGCCCGGCGCATAGGTGAGCGCCACCGCCATGGCGACAAAGAAGGGTGACCAGAAGGCGGCGGCACAGAAGATCCGGCTCAGTACCATCACCTGACGCCGCTCCAGCGTACCGTTGCGCTCCAGCCGATCACCGATGATGAAGAGCACCGAGAGGTTGATGACCGCTCCCAACAGATTGAGGCTGGCCATGGTGCTCCACAGCCCCTTGCGCCCGGTCCAGGAGGTGGTGCCGGTCAGCAGGCCGGAGGTGGCAAGGTTGAGAGTGCTCACCGCGGCAAACATGGTGAGCATATTGATATTGGGCAGCAGCCAGTCACCGGCGCTGAGGGCCGCCCCCCGCCACCAGGAGAAGATCAGCAGCAACAGGGCGGCACCATAAAGAGCCAGCGCCTGCCGCTTGGCGGCACCCACCAACCAGGGCCAGGTGAGCAGTGACGCCCCCCAAGCCGCGATCGCCGCAGGCCAGGGGGAGAGTCCCAGATAGAGATGAAGCAGGTTGAGCAGCCACATCCCCAGGATCAGATAACCCGACCAGCGCTTGGCCATCGACGCCTCCGGTCAGCAGCTCAAATACACTGATCCATATCCAGTGAAGGTTTATCGCACTCCGGACGACCCACTATCTTGGCGGGTACACCAGCGACCGTGGTATGAGGTGGCACCGGGTTGATCACCACGCTGCCGGCGCCAATTTTGGCGCCCATACCCACCTCGATATTGCCGAGCACCTTGGCGCCAGCCCCTATCATCACCCCTTCGCGGATCTTGGGATGGCGATCGCCGCTCTCCTTGCCGGTACCACCGAGGGTTACGCTCTGCAGGATCGAGACATCGTCCTCGATCACCGCCGTCTCACCCACCACGATGCCGGTGGCATGGTCAAACATGATCCCCTTGCCGATGCGTGCGGCCGGGTGCACATCCACCCCGAACACCACCGAAATCTGGTTTTGCAGATAGAGCGCCAGCGAGCGACGCCCCTGACGCCACAGCCAGTTGGCGACCCGATAACCCTGCAGGGCATGGAACCCCTTGAGGTAGAGCAGTGGGGTAGAGAAGAGATCGACCGCCGGATCCCGCTCCTGCACGGCGCAGATGTCGGCCGCCACTACCGCCAGCAGCTCTGGCTCGCTGCGCAGGGCCAGCTCGATCACTTCGCGCAGGGCGATGGCGGGCATGGTGGCGCTGTCGAGTTTGTTGGCCAGCTGGAAGCTGAGGGCCGACCGCAAATTCTTGTGATTGAGAATGGTGGAGTGGAAGAAGCTGGCCAGCATCGGCTCCAGGGCCGCCATGCACTGTGCTTCTTGCTGAATTTTGTGCCAGGTTTTGGCAACCAGTTCATCCATGTTGCAGCCTACTGTTGTTCTGGGTGAGGGCTCTGTTGTTCTTTTGTCAGCACCGAGATGGGGTCCATGTGGATGATGACATCCATCCGCTCGAATGCCTGGCGTACCGCCAGTTCGGCTTCATCGGCGATCTGATGGGCCTTGACCAGGGGGATCTGATCATCCAGTTCAAGATGCAACTGTACGAATCGAGTCGGCCCGGATTGACGGGTGCGCAGGTCATGTACGCCATGTACACCTTCTACGGCACAGCAGAGCGCCATTATTCTCGCTTGTTCTTCCGCTGGCAACTGACGATCGAGCAGGGCCTGCACCGACTCGTAGCCGATGTGTCCCGCCCCCCACAACAGGAACAGCCCGATCAGGATGGCAAACAGGCCGTCGGCCCAGTACCACCCCTGCCCCGCCAGCACCAGCGCCAGCAAGACACCGGCATTGAGCAGCAGATCGGAACGGTAGTGCAGCATGTCGGCCTTGATGGCCACACTGTTGGTCTTGCGAATGACCAAGCTCTGGAAGCTGACCAGCAGCAGGGTCAGCACGATGGAGCCGCCACTGACCCAAAGACCCGCCTCCAGCCGCAGGATAGGCGCCTGATTGAGCAGGGAGGAGATACCGTGCATCACCAGCAGCAGGGCAGAACCCGAGATAAAGGCCGACTGAATGAGGCCCGCCAGCGACTCCGCCTTGCCATGGCCGAAACGGTGTTCGTCATCGGCGGGGGCCAGCGCATAGCGAATGGCCAGCAGGTTGATGATGGAGGCACTCACATCCATGAAGGAGTCGGTGAGCGACGCCAGCAGGGTCGACGAGTCGGTCATCAGCCAGGCGATCAATTTACCGATGATCAGCAGGGTGGCGGTGGTGACCGCCGCCATGCTGGCAAAGGTGACCCAACGGGAATATTGTTGATGGCTCAAAACCGGCTTTCCTCTGGCGATGAAAAACTTATTATACCCTGACCCCGGCGTCAGTTTGGCGCGAAAATCTGCGGAATAACACCAGATGAACAGAATACTCCTGGTCGACGACGATCTTGAATTGACCCAACTGCTCACCGAAATTCTGACCCTGGAGGGATTTCAGGTCACGGTCGCCGAGGATGGTGAAGAGGGGCTGCAACGATTGGCGGAGCAGAGCTTCGATCTGGTGCTGCTGGATGTGATGATGCCCAGGCTCAACGGCTTTGCCATGTTGACCAGGCTGCGCAAGACCCACGATACCCCGGTGCTGATGCTGACCGCTCGCGGTGACAGCCAGGATCGGGTCAACGGTCTGGAGGCTGGCGCCGACGACTATCTGGCCAAGCCGTTCGATGATCGGGAGCTGCTGGCCCGCGTGCGCGCCATCCTGCGCCGCACCCAGAGCGCCCCGCCCCAGCGCGGCAACTCCTCCGACGAAGTGCACTTCATGGATATCGTGCTGCAACCCGGTCTGCAGCAGGCCCGCTGCGGCGAACAACTGCTGGAGCTGACCGCCACCGAATTCGGGCTGCTGGAGTGCCTGCTGCGCAATCCCGGCCAGATTGTCAGCAAGAGTCACCTCTCCGAGCAGGTACTGGGCAAAAAACTCGAACCCTTCGATCGGGCCATCGACATGCACCTGAGCAACCTGCGCAAGAAGCTGCCGGATCGCACAGATGGCCAGCCCCGCTTCAAAACCGTACGGGGGCGCGGTTACCTGTGGCTAGAGCAAGAATAGAGCGCATCAACTCCCTCAACGGGATCTCGACCCACATCTTCCTCTGGTTCTGGTTCATGCTGCTGGTGATGCTGGCCGCCGTGATCAGCCTGCCGACCCTGGATCCCCGCAACCAGATCCCGCTGCCGACCCACGAAGTCGCGCGGATGCAGAACAACGTGCAGGCCCTGCTCAACGCCGCCGAGCCGGATCAGGATTTCGATCTGGCCAAGGCGATGGACAAGATCGCCATGCTGCCGGTAGATAATGTCTATTTGCGCGATGAGCGGGGGCAGATCCAGTCCACCACCCATCCGCGCAAGTTCGTGGTGCGCTTTATGGTGGATGCCGATGACCCGGCCAATCCCATGCTGGGCAACGAGGATCGCAAGGCGATCGCCGGCCCCTTCCTGATGGAGCACCACGGTCATCGCTATCACGTCTATTTCGGCCTCAATGCCGAGAACCCCTATCTGTTCCTGTTCATTCAGGTGCTGGATCACCCGATCCGCATTCTGGGCATCTCGATGCTGGTCAGCACCCCGCTCTGCCTGCTGCTCGCCTGGCGGCTAACCCGGCCCATCCTGCAGTTGCAGAAATCGGTCTCCCAACTGGCGGCCGGCAATCTGGAGGTACAGATCCCCAACCTGGGACGGGGCGACGAGATCGGCCAGCTGGCGGACAACGTCAGCCGCATGGTAGAGACGCTCAAGAGCATGATCCAGAAGCAGAAACAGCTGCTTTCCGATATCTCCCACGAGCTGCGCAGTCCTCTCACCCGGATGCAACTGGCGCAGGCGCTGATCCGCCGCAAGCAAGGTGACAGCGCCGAGCTGGCGCGGATCGAATCGGAGATCGGGCGGCTGGACAAGCTGATCGGCGATCTGCTGGATCTGTCGCGGGTGCAGCAGCATGTTGAGGCCCCCATCGTGCAGCCGCTGGCCGACCTGCTGGAGCCCATCCTCGAAGATGCCATGTTCGAGGCAAACCAGAGCGGCAAGCAGCTCAGACTGCCGCCGCTGCCCGCAGAGTCGATCCAGATGTGGCCCGAGCTGCTGGCCCGGGCGGTGGAGAACCCCCTGCGCAATGCCCTCAAATATGCCCGCGAGTTCATCAAGGTGGACTGGTATCGGGAGGGACTGGAGTGGGTGATGACCATTCGGGATGACGGCCCCGGGGTGCCAGACGAGCAGCAGGCGCTGCTGTTCCAGCCCTTCTTCCGGGTCGATGACGCCCGCAACGCCAAAACTGGCGGCACCGGGCTGGGGCTGGCCATCGCCTCGGAGGCAATACAGCGCCACGGCGGCACCATTGCGGCCAGCAATAATCACCCGACCGGGCTGACCATCACCATCCGCTTGCCCATCGCCTGACCCTTTTCATCCGGACGGGCGCTGGGTATGCTGGCGCCCCTTCTTGGCTTTACATCTCTTTGCAGGAGCTCGTCATGCTCGATATCGTCCTCTACCAGCCGGAAATTCCGCCCAACACCGGCAATATCATCCGGCTTTGCGCCAATACCGGTTACCGGCTCCATCTGATCGAGCCGCTGGGATTTGAGTGGGATGACAAGCGGGTAAAGCGGGCGGGACTCGACTATCACGAATTTGCCGAGGTGAAGCGCTGGCCAAGCTATGAAGCTTTTCTGGCTGCAGTGGCGCCCAAGCGGGTGTTTGCCTGCACCACCAAGGGCCGCACCGCGCACTCGGCAGCACAATATGCCCTTGGCGACGCCCTGCTGTTTGGCCCCGAGAGTCGCGGCCTGCCCATCGAGATCATCGAGAGCCTGCCATTCGAGCAGCGGCTGCGCATCCCGATGGTGCCCCAGAGCCGCAGCATGAACCTCTCCAACGCGGTATCTGTCTTCGTCTACGAGAGCTGGCGCCAGCTCGGCTACGACGGCGCCATGTAAGCGCCACCGATGATCAGTGGCGGGCGTCGAGCAGATGCCCGCTGCGCTCCAGCCGCCAGCAGGTGACCCCCAGCGACAGACCGCGCCCCACCATCAGCGCCGCCATCGCCGCCCATAACGCGGCCACGCCCCACGACTGACAGAGCCACCAGATCGGGAAGAAACCGCCAAACGCGGCCAGCAACATGCTGTTGCGCATCTCCCGCGCCCGGGTCGCCCCGATAAATACGCCATCCAGCAGGAAGCACCAGACCGCCAGCAAGGGCATCACCACCAGCCAGGGCAGGTGGCGGGTTGCCTCCGCCACGACCGCCGGAATATCGGTGATATAGCCGATAAGGTGGCTACCGAAGAGGGCAAATACCAGAGTAAAACCACTGGCGATGAGGGCGGCCCAGCCCAGATTGAGCACGATGGCCTCCCGCAGTTTCTGCCGATCCCGCTGACCGATGGCTCGTCCTACCATGGCCTCCACCGCATAGGCAAAACCATCGAGCCCGTAGGAGATAAGCATCAGGAAGTTGAGCAGCACCGCATTGGCGGCCACCGCCACATCCCCCAGCCGTGCCCCTTGCAGAGTCATGAAGGCGAAGCAGAGCTGCAAACAGAGGGAGCGCAGGAAGATATCGCGGTTGAGGCCGAGCAGCCGCACTATGGGCGCGAACTGCCGCCAGCGCTGCCAGCCATCCTGCCACACCGTCGGCGCCAGTTGCCGCAGCTGACGGCGTACCAGCCAGATCCCGACCGCCAGCGCGCAGTAGTCCGCCATGACCGAGGCCGCCGCCACACCCCGCACCTGCCAGCCGAGCCCCAGCACAAACAGGGCATCGAGCGCCATATTGACCAGATTGGTGAGGATCAACATCACCATGGGGCTGCGGGCATCCTGCATCCCCAACAGCCAGCCCATGACCACCAGATTGCAGAGCGCCGCCGGGGCGCTCCAGATCCGCACCGCCACATATTGGCCCGCATAGAGCTGCACCTCGGGCGAGCCGCCACTCAGAGCGATCAGTCGTGGCAACAGGGGGAAGAGCAACAACAGCAGCGCCAGACCGAGAGCAATGGCCAGCCCCAGCGCCCGCAGCAGGGTATCTAGCTGGGCACGACCATCAGCTGCGCCGTGCGCCTGCGCCGTCAGGCCGGTGGTCGACATCCGCAAGAAGCCGAGCAGCCAGAAAATGAGGTTGATCAGGGTTGCACCGACCGAAACACCCCCCAGAAACCAGGCCTGACCGAGATGACCGATCACCCAGGTGTCCACCAGCCCCAGCAAGGGGGTGGTGATATTGGAGAAAACCATGGGCAGGGCGAGCGCAAAGACAGCGCGGTGGCGAGAGGGATCTCGCCACCAGGGGGCAACAGCTGGGGTCACGCTCAGTGGCCTGCCAGCTTCAGAATGCGGGCGAAATCAGAGAGCATGGTAGCCATCTGCACCCGGGGCACCTGACCCGGCGCCACCTGCGGGCGGAATACCGCCTGCAGCTTGCCCTTGGGATTGATGAGCACGATGGAGGCGGAGTGATCGATCAGGTAATCCTTCTCCCCCTGATTGGCGATGGAGTAGATCAGCCCCAGATTGCGCACGAACGGGAACAGCTTGTCGTGGGGGGCAGTGGCCGCCTTGAACTCGGGATTGAAGAAGGCGGTATAGGTCTTGAGGCGTGGAATGTCGTCACGCTGGGGATCCGCCGAGATAAACACTACCTGACTATCGGGCGCCATCTTCTTCAGCTGGTCATAGACGGAACGCATATCTGCCAGTGTGGTGGGGCAGATATCGGGGCAGAAGGTGTAGCCGACGAACAGGAAGGTCCAGCGCCCTTTCAGGTTGGCAGGAGTGAACAGCTGGTTGTCCGCATCGGTAAAGGAAAAATCATTGATGTCCCGCCCCGCCGGATAGTAGTCGGCCTGTTCCGGCTGCTCTGGCTGCGTGGCGTAAAACACCAGGATCAGGCAGGCTGTCAGCAGCAGAAAGAGCAGGGGATAGCGGAGCTTCATCATAACAAGAGACCCTTTCAATTCGAGGCAGATGGCCAGCAGTGACCGGACAAGAGAGGGGCATTGTACCCCAGCGAGCCGCCAAGGTGGTTCAACCTTGTGCAACGCCCTGTCAGGAGTCGACCATTTGGCATAATTAATCGCCAGTTGCGGCCATAAAAAAACCGGCCCCCTCGGGTGCCGGTTATGGATGGATTTGTTTGTCTCTTCTGCTCAGGGGCGAGCGTTACGCTCCTGCTGCAACATCTTGCCGATGGCCCGCACGCCGATGGGAATCACGGGGGCCAGCCAGCCCTCTTCCCCCTGGCGATCACCGTGACCCCGTTTGAACAGCAGCACCAGACGCACCACCTTCTCTTTCGGGCATCCCAGCCAGAGCGTCCAGTGCGAACCACGATGGTGCAGCCAGAGACCGTAAAACCAGGTCATCCGGCTGCCTTTGACAAAACGGGTGATTGACGATTCCGCTGGCGCAGCCCCAGCCTCTGAATCCCATGGCGATCTTGATGCCATACCAGTCCTCCTTGACCGACAGGTCATGTTGCTTCGTCGGCCTGAACTGGGAACAGGCCCGTCACGACTATCTGCAACCATTACGAGTGGTCCCCTTTGCCTGACAAGGCTCGGGATCTCCCCACTCCCCCTTCATATCCCGTGAAGGTGTACTGCCCGATTCTCGTTGTTACCGGCCCTCCCGTACCGACGCATTGTGATGGTCAGAGGGAGGTGCCAAGCCCTGTCTCGGCGACAGGGCACTGATCTGAGCATATATCTGAAATGGATGATTGGTAGCCGGTCGCGCAGGACAAAAATGCCGCCACCGATGATCTGTTTGATATGACAAGGAAAGTGCGCCAGAAACAGCACGGCCTCCCGAAGGAGGCCGTGTGGCAAACGCAGTTGGCGGGGATGATTACATCCAATCGGCGTTGCGGATTACCCCGACAGCCAGCCCCTCGATGGTGAGCTGCTGGCAGGAGAGATCCACCTCGATGGGGGAGAGCTCTTCATTCTCCGGCAGCAGCCATACCTGACTGCCCTTGCGCTGGAAGCGCTTGACGGTGACATCCTCATCGAGACGGGCGACCACCACCTGACCGTTGCGCACCTCCTGGGTCTTGTGCACCGCCAGCAGATCGCCATCCAGAATGCCGATGTTCTTCATGCTCATCCCCTGCACCCGCAGCAGAAAATCTGCGCGCGGGTGGAACAGGGCGGGATCCACCTGATAGTGGCTCTCGATATGCTCCTGAGCCAGGATAGGTTCACCGGCAGCCACCTTGCCGATGAGCGGCAGGCCGCTCTCTTCCAGCACCTCTTCCTCTTCGAGCAACAGGCGAATGCCGCGGGACGTGCCCGGCATGATCTCGATGACCCCTTTTTTGGCCAGGGCCTTCAGATGTTCTTCGGCCGCATTGGCCGACTTGAAACCAAGCTTCTGGGCAATCTCGGCACGAGTCGGCGGCATACCGGTCTCGCTCATGTTCACCTTGATCAGCTCCAGCACTTCGGCCTGGCGGGGGGTAAGGGGTTTCATAGAATTGGCACCTGTCTTTTTATACAGCACACTGGCAGTATATACAGTGCAGTGGCCAAGGCAAGGCACAGCTGACATTTGTCGCAACCAACCCCTCATTTACGGCTGTTTTGATCCTGCGCAGCCGACTCATCGTACCTCTCGGCGACAAGGGGCTGTCGATTTGCTATGCTCACGCCGCATTTTTTTGGAGAGCAGACGCACATGTCCCTAGGACAGAAGATTTCCAGAGCCATCTTGCAATGGCCGGTCAGCGGCTTGGTCAATCACAAGAGCCTGCCGGAAAATCCCATCACAGAACTCAATCTGGATCCGGCCAGACCCATCGTCTATGCCCTGAAAACCAGTTCGATCACCGACCTGATGACCCTGCAGCAGTGCTGTGAGGATCTCGGGCTGCCCGGTCCCTTCACGCCGCTGGAACTGAACGACCAGCTGCTGCCGCGCTATGTCTGTCTGGATCGTCCGCCTCCCCTGTTTGGCAAACGCAGCAAACCGCTCCCCTTCCTGCAGGAGTTCCACCAGCTGCTGGATCTGCACAAGCAGGATCCCGAACTCGATATCCAGGTGGTGCCCGTCACCCTGTTCTGGGGCCGCGCCCCGGGTCGGGAAGGGGAAGAAGCCTCCGGCCTCAACATCATCAGCAGCCTGGCGCCGAACCGGCTAAAGAAGGCGCTCATCGTGACCCTCAAGGGTCGCGAGAATCTGGTGCGCTTCTCGCCGCCGCTCTCCCTGCGCTACATGGCCGACAAGCACGGCACCGACGAGGCCATCGCCCACAAGCTGGCGCGAGTGGCCCGTACCCACTTCAGCCGTCAGCAGCTGGCTGCCACCGGCCCGAAACTGCCGAACCGCAACCTGCTGTTCAAGCAGTTGCTCGACTCCGCGGTGATCCAGCAGGCGATTGAAGAGGAGGCCCAGCGCGAGGGGCTCAGCCTCGAGAAGGCGCAAAAGCGCGCCCATGGCTACATGGACGAGATCGCCTCCAACTTCTCCTACCGGCTGATCCGCCTGGGCGAGAGCTTCCTCGGCTGGCTGTGGAACAAGCTCTACCGCGGTTTGTCGGTCAATGGCGCCGAGAAGGTACGCCAGCTGGCGCAGGAGGGGCACGAGATCGTCTACGTCCCCTGCCACCGCAGCCACATGGACTACCTGCTGCTCTCCTACGTCATCTACCACCAGGGGATGGTGCCGCCCCATATCGCGGCAGGCATCAACCTCAACTTCTGGCCGGCGGGCCCGATCTTCCGCCACGGCGGCGCCTTCTTCATTCGCCGCACCTTCAAGGGCAACCCGCTCTACAGCACGGTATTCCGGGAATACCTCAACCTGCTGTTTGCCAAGGGTTACTCGGTAGAGTTCTTCACCGAAGGTGGTCGCTCCCGTACCGGCCGTCTGCTACCGCCCAAGACCGGCATGCTGGCGATGACTCTGCAGGCGATGATGCGCGGGCTGGACAGGCCGGTCACTCTGGTGCCGGTCTATCTGGGCTACGAGCACGTGATGGAGGTGAACACCTACCACAACGAGCTCAAGGGGAGCCGCAAGGAGAAGGAGAGCTTCCTGCAGGTGCTCGGCATCCTGCGCAAGCTGCGCAACTACGGCCGTGGCTTCGTCAACTTCGGCGAACCGCTGACCCTCAACAGCTACCTGAGCGAACATGTCCCCGACTGGAAACAGCACATCGGGGAAGAGGAGCGTCCGGAGTGGATGGCGGGCACCGTCAACAATCTGGCCGAACTGCTGATGACCCGCATCAACGGCGCTGCCGCGGTCAACGGCCTGACCCTGAGCGCGCTGGCGCTGCTGGCCGCCGAGCGCCACGCCCTGACCCGCGACGAGTTGCAGGCCCAGCTCAACACCTATCTGGATCTGCTCAAGGCTGTGCCCTACAGCCCGCAGAGCACCATTCCGGATGAGGATGCCAAGACCCTGCTGGATCAGGCGATGGAGCTCAACAAGTTCGAGGTGAGCGAGGACAAGCTGGGGCAGATCATCAGTCTCGACCGCTATCAGGCGATCCTGCTGACCTACTACCGCAACAACATCCTCCACCTGTTCGCCATGCCCTCTCTGGTGGCGGCACTGATCGAACGGTGCGAGGGGATCTCCCGCAGCGAGATCATGGCCCGCTGCATCGACATCTATCCGCTGCTCAAGACTGAGCTGTTCCTGCGTTATGAAGAGGAGGAGCTGCCAGCGCTGGTTGATAGCCTGCTCGACGCTCTGCAAACCCAGCAGCTGATCGAGACCCGCGATGACGGCTACTGGGTCAATCCGGCCAACCAGATGCGCCTGCTGCTGCTGGCGGAGAGCATTCAGGAGACCCTGCAACGCTACGCCATCGTGCTGACCCGGGTACTGGCCCAGCCTCATATCGAAGCGGAGCAGCTGGAGGCGGACGGCCTGATGATGGCAGAGCGCCTCGGCACCCTGCACGGCATCAACGCCCCCGAGTTCTTCGACCAGAAGCTGTTCAGCACCCTGATCCACACCTTGCGCAAAGAGGGTTACCTCTCCCCAGAGTGCAAGCCGGATCTCGGCCGCTTCCAGGCGCTGGCCGACAATATAGTGCCGCTGCTGAGCAACAAGATCCGCCGCACCATTCAGGCAGGCAATCAGCTCTGATCTGCAACGCAAACAAAGAAGGCCGCATCATGCGGCCTTCTTTTTTATCGGAGTCTGCGCGGGAACATGTCACGCCAGCAGGTAATCGAGCACCAGACCGGCAAACACCAGCGCCCCCACATAGTTGTTGTTGAGAAACGCCTGGAAGCAGGCTTCCCGCTGCCGCTCACGAATGAGCCGCTGCTGATAGACAAACAGCACCGCCGCCCCCAGCAATCCCCAGTAATACCAGCCCCCCAGCGTCATCAGCTGCCCGACCGCCAGCAACAGCAGCAGCGTCGAGAGTTGCAGTGCGCCGATGATCCGCTTGTCATGACGACCAAACAGGATGGCGCTGGATTTGAGGCCGATCTTGAGGTCATCATCCCGATCCACCATGGCGTACTGGGTGTCGTAAGCCACGGTCCAGAGCAGGTTGGCGAAAAAGAGCAACCAGGCCACCAGCGGCAGGGCATCCGCCTGCGCCGCATAGGCCATCGGGATCGACCAGGAGAAGGCCATCCCGAGCACCAGCTGGGGATTCGAGATAAAGCGCTTCATGAAGGGGTAGCTCACCGCCAGCAGCAGGGCGACAAACGACAGACCGATGGTGAGCGGATTCATGGTCAGCACCAGACCAAACGAGATAAGTGCCAGCACGAAGAAGAGCGCCAACACCTCCCACGGCTTGACTCTGCCCGTGGGCAAGGGGCGACCAGCGGTGCGTTTGACGTGGCCATCGAAGTTGCGATCCGCATAATCGTTGATCACGCACCCTGCCGAGCGCATCAGAAAGACGCCGACCACAAACACGGCCAGCACCCAGAGATTGGGCAGGCCACCAGCGGCCAGCCAGAGCGCCCACAGGGTTGGCCACAGCAGCAGCAGAGTGCCTATGGGTTTGTCGACGCGGGCCAACTGCATGTAGGCAAGTCCCCGCTCCTTGGTTAACAGATTCACTCCAGCTCCTTGTCACAGACGAGAGAGGGCAGAAACAGCTCGTGCACCAGCAGTGGCCACTGCCCCAGAAACAGACGGGAACGACGCCCCCAGACAGTGGCGGCCGGGCAACGGGGATTGGCGGCAATATCGAAACGGGCCAACTGCAGATGATCGCGGCGGGCAGGCTCATGGCCAAATACCCGCTCACCCAGCGGCTGCTCGCCAAGCTCGGCGATGCCGCTCCCTTGCAGCGCGTCATCGGCAAACAGGGTCCAGCCCAGCACGGCGGGTCCACGATCCCCGTGCAGGATCACCTCACGGCAGGTACCGGCCGGCGAGGCCGAATCCACCAGCCACTGCTCATCGGCAGTAAGGGCGACCGGGTGATTGCCCAGCCACTCCACCGAAAAGTGGCGATTGTGCTGACGCAGACGCCGGGTCATGGAGCCGGGCTCCAGCAGCCAGGGGCGCAAGCTGGCGGGCAATTCGCAACATTCGGGGGCCAGCCACCCGCTTAACGGCGTGAGGGGAACAGTCAACTCGGACTTCACAGCTTCACCATCCAGAGATTTCCGTGTTCAGGTTAAAATCCGGTTTATTATCCGTAAATCAATAGCGAAATGTAAGAACATCCGTGCTTGACGGCCCCGATGGCAACATCAAAAATGGGTTATCTCTTGCTGATGAGCCATCTATATGAAGATCTTCAAAATTCTGCTGGTGTTGTTACTGAGCTGTGGCGCACTTCAGGTCTCTGCCTCCGAAGGTGAGGAGCCGCCCGCAGAGGGTGAAACGGCCGCCAAACCGGGCTTCTCCTACCACGCACTCGATCCGGATATCATCACCAACTACCTGAGTAATGGCAAAACCCTCGGCTATATCCGTGTCACGGTGGAGCTGATGGCGGAGAACGAGGCCGACCTCAAACTGCTGGAGCAACATGACCCGCTGATCCGCGATGCCATCATCCGTCTACTGGGCAGCAAGAGCGCCGATCAGATCAAATCTCTGGCCAGCCGCGAAGAGCTACGCAAGGAGTGCGAAACAACCGTCAACGAACTGCTGGTGAAAGAGACCGGCAAGAAAGCGGTGCGCGAGCTTATCTTCACCAAGTTCCTCTACCAGTAATCCCTCCCGAAACAATCGCTTATTGGCATATCGGCCAATAAGCGAGCTTTGCCGGTTTATTAGAAATGAAAATCGATTACAATACGGCCGTCGAGTCGTAGAGGTAGTCGTTATGGGCAGCAAAACCCTGTGTGAATGGCGCCGTCACGAGATCCCCACCGATCTCAAGGCGCTGCGCAAGATAATCCGCAAACCCAAGTTTGTCTGCAGCAAGTGCGCCCGCAGTGCCAATGACAAGGGTTACCTCTGCCAACCGCTGCGTTTGAAAGAGGAGTAACGCCCCTCCCTGTCAGGGTTTTATTGATCGGTCCACCCCTGACGCCCCTGCTCGAACAATCTGCGCGCCTGGGTATCGTTCGGGCAAACGCCGCGATACTCCTCACCTGAGCGGCCAGCCAGATAGAGGTGCTCGGGGCGGCAATACCATGCCAATCCCTTCTGATGTCCCTGCTTCCACAGTTCAGAATCCACCTTCTTGCCACACTGGCCCTGATGGAACTCGATCCGCTCGGTGGTGAAGCCCAGCTTGCCATCCGCCTCCCCCACCTCACTCCACACCTTCTCGCAGGGATCATCGTTGGAAACACAGCCACCCAGCAGGGCAGCCAACAATATGATGGTGAGTCGCATAGTCATCCTTGAGCGTCATTTGGGCAGTTCATTCTACCCAGCGCCCCGCCCCTGACCAAGGACGAACGCTCAGCCATGTGAGCGCGGCAAAAAAAATCAGGCGGGCCCAAAGCCCGCCTGTTCGTTCAATGCCGTGGTTCACTGGTCATCGAAAGTGTCATCATCCTGCCAGCTTTCATCTTCCCACTGATCCAGCTCTTCTTCCCAGGAATCCGGCTCCCAGTCATCATCAGAGGAGTCGTAATCCGGCTTGTGTCCACCCATCTTCACTCTCCTTGGATAGTTCACCCGCACTCCAATTTTATCCGGAATTGTCGGGCTCGCCAGTCAGGGGGAGTTCAAAGTTTGACCAGAGTCCGGCCGGCGATCTGGCCTTGCGTGATGGCCTCGGCGGCCTCCACTACCTGCTCCAGCCCAATCTCGGTAACCGCCTGTTCAAAGAAGCTGGCGGGCAGATCCCGTGCCAGTCGCTGCCACGCCAGTTGACGACGTTCAAACGGGCACATCACCGAATCGACCCCCTGCAGCCGCACATTGCGCAGGATAAAGGGCATCACACTGGTCGGCAGATCAAAGCCGCCCGCCAGCCCGCAGGCTGCCACAGCGCCGCCATAGTTCATCTGGGCCAACAGCTTGGCCAGCACCTGACTGCCAACGGTGTCGATGGCACCGGCCCACAGCTGCTTCTCCAGCGGTTTGGCGGGCACCAGCAGTTCGCTGCGCGGCACGATGCGGCTGGCACCCAGCGCAGTGAGCATGGCGCCCTGCTCTTCGGGCCGACCGGTCAGCGCTGCCACCTGATAGCCAAGGGCTGCCAGCAGGGCAACCGAGCTGGAGCCCACCCCCCCCGCCGCACCAGTGACCAGCACCTCGCCACTTGCGGGAGTAATGCCCGCCTCTTCCAGTGCCAGCACGCAGAGCATGGCGGTGAGACCGGCGGTGCCGATGCACATGGCCTGGCGCTCATCCAGCCCGGCGGGCAACGGCACCAGCCAGTCCCCCTTGACCCGCGCCTGTTCGGCCATGCCACCCCAGTGCCCTTCGCCCACGCCCCAACCGGTCAGCACCACCTTGTCGCCGGGCTGATAGCGGCGGTCGGCAGATTCGAGCACGGTACCGGCGAAGTCGATGCCGGGCACCAGTGGCCACTGGCGCACTATCTTGCCCTTGCCGGTGATGGCCAGCCCATCCTTGTAGTTGATCGAGCTGTAGGCGACCGCCACCCGCACCTCACCTTCCGGCAACTGGCCCTCGGTCAGTCGGGTCAGGGTTGGAACTGTCTTGCCGTCTTGGTTTTCCAGTAATAAAGCCTTGAACATGGTTGCCTCTTTGATGACGTGTGAAACGGGGATCAGCTGCTTTGGCGCTTTTGCAGCTGAAAATCGAGAGCCAGTGCGGTACCCATCACGGGCTCCCCGGCCAGTTGGCGCAGGATCAGCTCGGCGGCCTCCTGCCCCATTTTGCGATAGGGGATCCTGACCGAGGTAAGGGTCGGATAACAGGCGCGCGCCACATCCAGATCGTCAAATCCGGCGATGGCGAGTTTGCCCGGCACATTCAAATGGCGACGCTGACACTCGAACAGCACCCCGGCCGCCAGTTCGTCGTTAACGCAGATCAGCGCGTCCAGCTCGGGCCAGCGCAGCAGAAATTCACCCAGCATGGTGGCACCGGTGCTGAAGCTGGGCCGCTCAGAGGTGTTGATGATGGCATCGGGGGAGAGGTAGTTGTCGAGCAGCGCCTTCTGCCAGCCCTGCATCCGCTGTTGCAGCATCCACTGCTCCTGACGGGCACAGAGAAAACCGATATTGCGGTAGCCCCGCTCGATAAGGTGGTGGGTGAGCTGATAACCGGCATCGAAGTTGGAGACTCCCACATTCATGTCGATGGGACTGCGGGCCATAGCACCCACTTCCACTACCGGCAGGCGGGAGGCTTTCAGGCGGGTACGGATCGTCTCGCCGGGATCGCCACCAAACAGCACCACCGCCGCCGGATTGTGCTGCAAAAAGCTGGTCAGCAGGCTCTCTTCCTGCTGTTTCAGATGCTGGGCATCCCCCAGCATGATCTGGTAACCCTCCTCGAGCAGGGTCTGTTGCAGGCCGGCGATCATCTCGCCACAGCCCGCTTCAGCCAGACTCGGGACGATCACTACGATGGTCTGGGAAGTCGCAGAGGCCAACGCCCCGGCGGCCCGATTGGGGATATAGCCGAGCTCTTCCACCGCAGCTTCGATGCGCTCACGCATCTTGTCGGAGACCAGTTCGGGGGTGCGCAGGGCACGGGAGACCGTCATGGCCCCCACTCCGGCCAGCTGGGCCACATCGTTGAGGGTCACCCGACCCGTGCTACGGCGCTTTTTCGCTTCTGACATCCATCCCTTCCTCGGCTTGCGGCTGCTCACTTTAAGGCAAAAGAGCGCCACTGACTATTTGCTCAGGGCCGATTCTACTCTCTTTCCCCTACCGCAGGGGCAGGATGGCTCCCGTTAATGGGTGAAGTGATAGCGCTATCACAGTTTCATGTTAGCGCTATCTGATAGCGCTAACTTTCGCGATCATCCTCACAGTTTCACCACCGCAAGATCGATAGATTGGCCCCATCTTAACTAGCCGGATCACCACCATGCTGACTCAACTGCTGACCGAGGATGTCATCCGCATCGAACCCGCCGCCCGCGACTGGCGCCACGCCATCGAACTGGCCACGGCGCCCCTGCTGGCCAATGGCACCATCGAGCCCTCCTATGTCGCGGCACTGTTTCGCTCCCATGAGGATCTCGGCCCCTACTACGTACTGGGCCCCGGTCTGGCGATGCCCCACGCTCGCCCCGAGGACGGCGTCAACCGGCTGGGCCTGGGGTTGACCGTCATCAAGCAGGGGGTCAATTTCGATTCCGAGGGCAACGACCCGATCCAGCTGCTGATCACCCTGGCTGCCAGCGACAGCAACTCCCACGTGGAGACCATCGCCCAGCTGGCCGAGCTGTTTATGAATGAAGAGGACGTGGCGGCCATCATCGCGGCCGACACCAAAGACGACATCTTGCGCATTCTGGCGCGCTACTGATCTGCGCCACGGCGCACCTGACAGAGGAAGAGACAATGAAAATTCTGGTTGTATGCGGTCACGGTCTGGGCACCAGCCTGATGATGGAAATGAGCGTCAAGAGCATCCTGAAAGAGCTGGCGGTTACTGCCGAAGTGGATCACCGCGATCTGGCCTCCGCCGGTAGCGAAACCGCCGAGATCTTTATCGCCACCCGCGACATCGCCGAGCAGCTGCAATCCATGGGGGTCAATGGCCGACTGGTGAGCCTCGCCAACATGGTCGACAAGGTCGCGATGAAAGAACTGCTCTCCACCGCCCTGCGCGAACTGGGCGCCCTCTAAGGATCCTCCATGCGGCCTGCGGGCCGCATCTTCCATTGCCAGGAGCTGACCATGGAATTTTTCAATTTTCTGATGTTTGACGTGCTGTCCGAGCCCGCCGTGCTGGTCGGCCTGATCGCGCTTATCGGCCTGATTGCCCAGAAGAAACCGGTGACCGAGTGCATCAAGGGCACGGTCAAGACCATCATGGGTTTCGTCATTCTGGGGGCCGGTGCCACCCTGGTGATCAACTCGCTGGGTGACTTCGCCGTTATCTTCCAGCACGCCTTCGGTATCAAGGGGGTCGTCCCCAACAACGAGGCCATCGTCTCCATCGCCCAGACCTCGTTTGGCAAGGAGATGGCGATGATCATGTTCTTCGCCATGCTGGTGAACATCCTGATCGCCCGCCTGACCCCGTGGAAATTCATCTTCCTGACCGGTCACCACACCCTGTTCATGTCGATGATGGTGGCGGTGATCCTCTCTGCCGGCGGTATGAGCGGCGTGCCGCTGATCGCGGTGGGCAGTCTGGTGGTCGGTATCGCCATGGTCTTCTTCCCGGCCATCGCCCACCCCTTCATGAAGCAGATCACCGGCTCCGATGACGTGGCGCTGGGCCACTTCTCCACCTGCTCCTACGTGCTCTCCGCCCTGATCGGAGCCAAGTTCGGCAACAAGGCCCACAGCTGCGAAGATGTACAGGTGCCCAAGAGCCTGCTGTTCCTGCGCGATACTCCGGTGGCCATCTCCTTCACCATGGGCATCATCTTCCTGGTGACCTCCGCCTTCGCCGGCCCCGAGTTTGTCTCCAGCGTCGCCAAGGGCAAGCACTGGTTCATGTTCTCCCTGATGCAGTCCATCACCTTCGCGGCGGGCGTCTACGTGATCCTGCAGGGTGTGCGGATGGTCATCGCCGAGATCGTACCGGCCTTCAAGGGTATCTCCGACAAGCTGGTACCGAACGCCAAGCCGGCACTCGACTGCCCCATCGTCTTCCCCTACGCCCCCAATGCCGTGCTGATCGGCTTCCTGTCGAGCTTTGCCGCCGGTCTGGTGGGGATGGCGCTGCTCTACGCCATGGGCCTGACCGTCATCATCCCGGGCGTGGTACCGCACTTCTTCGTTGGCGCAGCTGCCGGGGTCTTCGGCAACGCCACCGGTGGTCGTCGCGGCGCCATTTTGGGCTCCTTCGCCAACGGCCTGCTGCTGCTCACCATTCTGCCGGTGTTCCTGCTGCCGGTACTGGGCGACCTCGGCTTCGCCAACACTACCTTCAGCGACTCCGACTTCGGTGTGGTCGGCATCCTGCTGGGGCTGATCGTTCGCTAATTCCGGTCACCGCCAAAAACAAAACGGAGCGCATCGCGCTCCGTTTTTTATGGCTGAGATGTATGAAAGGCTGACACTCAGTCGTTCTCCAGCGCAGTGAGGCAGTGAGAGAGGGTGCGCGCCAGCGCTCCCTGATTGCGCAGCACCACGGCGCGGGCCTGCTCGCCCATCTCGCGGCGGGCGTTGCCATCGGCAAACAGCTGGCTCACCCGCTCGCCCAGCTCGGCGGCATCGGCCACGATGGTTGCGCCCCCCTGAGCCACCAGCTGGCGGGTGATGTCGCTGAAGTTGAAGTAGGCGGGGCCGGTCAGACAGGGCTTGCCGAGCGCCGCCGGCTCCAGCAGGTTGTGACCGCCGATCTTCACCAGACTGCCGCCGACGAAGGCCACATCGGCCGCCGCCAGCATCAGCGGCAGCTCGCCCATGGTATCGCCGAGATAGACCTTATCCCCGGCACTCACCGCAGCACCATCAGTGCGCCGCACGCAGCCGTAAGGGGCACACAGCTCGGCCACCCGGTCGAACCGCTCGGGGTGGCGCGGCACCAGAATGAGCAGCGCAGCGGGATGGCGTTTGAGCAGCAGATCGAAGGCGGCCAGCACCTGCTCGTCCTCACCCAGATGGGTACTGGCGGCGATCCAGACCGGCCGCTCGGCGCCCAACTGCTGGCACAAGGCGCGACCTTTGGCCTGCACCTCGTCACCAAACTGGATATCGAACTTGATGGAGCCGGTCACCGCCAGCCGCGAACGCTCGATGCCGAGGCGAGCGAAGCGGTCGGCGTCATCCTGATGCTGACAGAGCAGATGGGTCAGCGGCCGGCTCAGGGCGTCGAAGGCACCGTGGAAACGGGCATAACGCTGGCAGGATCGCTCGGAGAGGCGGGCGTTGATAATGGTCACCGGCAAGTGGCGCGCCTCGCAGGCGGCCAGCCAGTTCGGCCACAGCTCGGTCTCCATCACCCAGAGCGCGCACGGCTTGAAGGTGTCGAGAAAGGCCGCCACCGCCCACGGGTAGTCGAGCGGCGCGTAGCGATGGATCACCAGATCCCCCAGCTTGGCGGCCTGATCGGCGCCGGTACGGGTGGTGGTGGTGAGCAGGATCGGCAGATCGGGCCGCTCTGCTTTCAGGGCACGAATGAGCGGCGTGATGGCCAGCGTCTCCCCCACGCTCACCGCATGGATCCAGAGCGGCGCCTCCTGTCCGGTGGCAGGCAACCGTCCGAGATGCTCGGCCCAGCGCTTGCCAAAGCCGGGCTTGCCTTTCTTCGGCTTGTAGAGTGCCAGCAGTGCCAGCGGCAATCCCAGATGGATCAGCAGGTTGTAGAGCAGACGGTAGGGCATCTTACTGACTCTGCTCCAGCTTCTTGCAGGCATCGACCACCTGCTCCGGCGCCAGGTCGATCAAACACTTGAGATGGCCGAACTTGCAGGTGCGCTTGAAGCAGGGGCGACACTCGATGTCGGTGTGAACGATCTCGACCCGATCCGCCAGCGGTGGGGTGTAGAGCGGCGAGGTGGAGCCATAGACGCCCACCAGCGGCCGGTTGAGGGCGGCGGCGATGTGCATCAGGCCGGAGTCGTTGGAGATGACCCGGCTGGCCAGCGCCATCAGATCGATCGCCTCGTGCAGGCTGGTCTTGCCCGCCAGCACGTGGCAGTTGGGGCGGGTCAGCAGGTTGACCCGATCCCGGATGGTATTGGCCACCGGCACATCCTTGTTGGAGCCGAAGATCCACACCTGCCACCCTTCGTCCAGATGCTGCTGAGCCACCACGGCGTAGTGCCCCTCCGGCCAGCGCTTGGCCGGGCCAAACTCGGCACCGGGGCAGAGCACCAGCACCGGGCGGGCGCGATCCAGCCCCAGTCGCTCCAGCGCCTTGCTCTGGTTGACCAGATCGACGTGCAGAGAGGGGTGCGGAATGGTCGGAATATCGGCCCGGCTCTTCATCTGCTCCTTGGGATAGGCGAGCGCCAGATAACCCTCCACCATCAGCGGGAAGGCGGACTTGTTGCTGCGCAGGTCGTTGAGCAGACCGTAGCGGCTCTCGCCCTTCCAGCCGGTACGCACCGGAATGCGGGCAAACCAGGGGATCAGCGCCGACTTCATGGAGTTGGGCTGGACGATGGCCTGATCGTACTTTTCGGCTGCCAGCTGCTTGCCGAGGCGGCGGCGCGCCACCAGTTTGAAGTCACCGTGGCCAAGGGGCATGGTGATCGCCTTGTCCACCTCCGGCATCCGTTCCAGCAGGGCGCAGCACCAGGCGGGGGCCATCACGTGCAGCTCGCTCTCGGGATGGTTGGCCTTGATCGTCTTGTAGAGACTCTGGGACATCACCATGTCGCCGACCCAGGAGGGGCCGATCACCAATATTTTCATCGCGTATCTTCTCTCGGGGCTGGCCCGGCGGTTAATCATCACTGGCCAAGATTATGCCCCAAGAATGGTCGGATAAATAACAGAAGATCCTTGCCAAACGCTGCTGCCACCCCATTTTTCCAGCAGTGGCCCTCTTCCAACCGGACGAGACGAGACAGGCAAACAGCTGATAGAAACGGGCAATGGCGGCTCTCTCTTTGACCCATTTTTCCGTTAGAATGGCCCATCAATACGCATTCGACCCGCCAGCCGGGCAATAACCGTGAGCCCACATTCGTGAAAAAACCGACTCTGGCTGCCGTTCTGATCGTCAAGAATGAAGCCGACAACCTGCGCAAGTGCCTCGCCTCCCTCGACGGACTGGTGGACGAGATCGTCATTCTGGACTCCGGCAGTCAGGACGAGACCCCGGCCATCGCCGCCGAATTTGGCGCCCGTTTCTTCGTCAACGCCAAGTGGCCCGGCTTTGGCAAACAGCGCCGACTGGCCCAGTCCCACGTGCAGTCCGACTGGGTGCTGTGGCTGGATGCCGACGAGCGGCTCACCCCCGAGCTGAAAACCGCCATCGCCAACGTGATGGCCAATCCGGCCAGCGACACCATCTACTCGATCCCGCGCCTCTCCTGGGTGTTTGGCCGCTTTATCCGCCACAGCGGCTGGTATCCGGATCGGGTGCTGCGCCTCTATCCCAAGGCGCTCACCAGCTACAACGAGGCGCTGGTGCACGAAAAGGTAGAAGTGCGGGCCAACATGAAGATCGTCAATATTCATGGCGACCTGCTCCACTTCACCTATCGGGATCTGGAGCACTATCTGGTCAAATCCGCCGGTTATGCCCGCGCCTGGGCCGATCAGCGCACCGCCCGCGGCAAGAAGGGCTCCCTCAGTCAGGGGCTGATCCACGCGGTCGGCTGCTTCCTCAAGATGTACCTGCTCAAAGCGGGCTTCCTCGACGGCAAGCAGGGGCTGCTGCTGGCGATCCTCTCCGCCCACTCCACCTTCGTCAAATACGCCGACCTCTGGGTGCGCCAGCAACCGCAGCAGCCGGAATAACCGTCATACGAAACAGGGCCCCGCGGGGCCCTGTTTGCATTGCTGCATACGTTATTTGCACCAGAAAGGCGCCGCCCAGCGGGCCATCACCGGCACCATGGTCTTGGGATCGAGCTGGCTCATATCCTCAGGATGGTCGCTATCCTCAGGCGGGCTGAAGGCGAGGTGGCGCCCTTCGCTATTGAGGGGCTTCCAGCGCAGCGGAGTGGCGGAGCGGCGCATCGGGAAGAAACCGATGGTCGGCACATCGAGCGCACCGGCGATATGGAGCGGGCCGGTACTGCCAGCGATAAACAGGGCTGCGTTGGCCAGCACCTGACAGAACATCGGCAGACCATCGCTGGAGCGGTAGATCCAGCCATTGCCACCGTGGGCCAGCAACTCGGCCGCCAGCTGTTCGGCCATCTTCTCCTCGCCCGGGCCTGCGGTCAGCACACACTGCAGCTCGGGACAGGCCTGATTGAGCTTGATGATGATGCGGGCATATTGCTCGATGGAGAGGTTGTTGGCCGAACCGCCGCTACCGGCGTGCACCATCAGCCAGGGGCGGCTGGCATCGAGCTTGAGCTTGAGCGCCAGCTGCTCACGCACCTGTAGCAGGGTCTCGTCATCGAACTGCAGGAAGGGGGTCTTGGGCTCCACCACGGCCACCTGCTGATCGGTCAAGAAGCGGCGGATCAGCTCCAGGTTGTACTCGGACTCCGGTTTCTGGGAGCGGGAGCGACGCTGCACCAGTCGCTGGTTGTAGAGCACCTGCGCCAGCTTGGTCGCCGGGGCCAGCCGGTAAGGGATATGTGCCTTCCACACCAGCATGGCGTTGCGGGAGTTGGAGAAGAGGCAGATGGACGCGTCGAACGCCGCCGCCTTGATCCGCGCCAGCAGTGCCCGCTGTTGCTCCTTGTCGGCCCGCACGCCCGGATCGATGATCACCTCGTCAATCCAGGGGCAGAGCCGGGCCAGCGGCGCCGTGTAGGCCGGAACCAGGGCAGTCACATGACACTCCATGGAGCCTTTGAGCATGGCGAAGCTCGGCCACGCCAGCATGAAGTCACCAATCTTGTCATTGCGAACGACCAGAATACGTTTCATAAAAAATCCCTTTGCTCCCTGTCACCAATGCAGGGAGGCTTGATGCGCGATGGCGTATTCTTGCCTGATGCACTGCTATTCTCAAGCGACGACCTTATAATGCGACCAAATTTCCAGGTTGCAGGACCGCAAAGATGACTACCAGGGTAATTTATCCCGGGACTTTTGATCCCGTTACCAATGGCCACGCCGATCTCATCGGCCGCGCCGCCAAGCTGTTTGACGAGGTGGTGGTCGGTGTCGCCAACAGCCCGAGCAAGCGCCCGCTGTTCGATCTGGCAGAACGTGTCCAGCTTGTCCAGCAAGTGACCAGCCAGCTGCCCAACGTCAAGGTGGTGGGCTTCTCCGGGCTGCTGGTCGATTTTGCCAAAGAGCATCAGGCCAACGTGTTGATCCGCGGCCTGCGCGCCGTCTCCGACTTCGAGTACGAGTTCCAGCTGGCCAACATGAACCGCCGCCTGATGCCCACGCTTGAGAGCGTCTTCCTCACCCCGGCGGAGGAAAACTCCTTTATCTCCTCCACTCTGGTGAAAGAGGTGGCGCTGCACGGTGGCGACATCCGCCAGTTTGTCGACCCCGTGGTGGCGCAGGCCATCGCAGCCAAACAGAAAGGGTGATCCCCTTCCACACTCGCCATTCCCGACAGCAACTACGAACAAGGGCTACCCACGGGTAGCCCTTGTTGTATCTCTCTCGTTATGGAGAGGTCAGCCTGATTGCCGGTTACTGACGGGCAAACTGCTCGCTCATCCCCTGCACCAGCAGATCGAACCACTCGTAGCGGCGCCGGTACATGGCCCGCTTCTTGGAGGCGATCTCCTCCAGCGGCTTGCGCGGCTGGGCTTGCAGGGCGACGAAGTTGGCGTCCACATCCCGGGCGTCGAACTCCTGCCACAGCTCGTCATAATCGGCCTGCAGGTTGGCTTTCTGCTTGCTGCTGTAGCGCTTGGCCTGAAACACGTGGGCCCGCTTGCGCACCGCCAGCACCTCTGTCGCCCCCATGGTCTGCGCCAGTTGCAGCACCAGCTGCACCAGCAGGGATTTGGGCCGCAGGCCGTGCCCCTCTTTGGTCAGCTCGCGCACCCGATCCTGAGCATTGTCGACCGCAGGCTCCGGCCCCTGCATGGAGCCGATCATCAGCATCAAACGATCCGCACTGCCCGCCAGCGAAAAGGCGCAGCTGTAGAGGCGCTGCCCCTCGGGGTTGACGATGGAGAGCGCCAGCTCCGCCTCGCGGCGGAAGGTGCCATCGTAGCGCAGCAGGATCCGGCAGCCGCTCTGGGGATAGAGCCCCAGCACGATCCCTCCTCCCAGATAGAGCGGGTCGATCAACTGCGGGTAGCACTCCAGCAGCAACCGATAGTGGTTTTCCAGCATATCGGCCCGTTGGTGGGCATTGGCACAGGCGAAGCGATAGGGGCGCATCGGCTTGTCGAGCAGCTCGGGATAGATCGCGGGCAGCGCCTTGAGCGAGTCGCACCGAAACAGGCTGAAGACCCGGGTCAGCGACTTGCGATAGAGCAGGCTGCGCAGCACGAACTTGCCGCGATTGAAGGTTTTGCGGTCACACCCCTCCGGGTAGAGGAAGCGGGCCATGCTTTTGGCGCAATAGCGCTCTTGCCGGGATAGGAGCCCCCAGCCTATTGATTTAACTGTCATTTTTATTTCTCAAACCGCCTGAACGGTCGGGATATTAGTGACAGCTGTGCAAATCTTCAACAGCCGAGAAATATGCGGTTACAACTTCCCCCGGTTCGGGGCAAAAAGTGCGCTCAGCGCTGGCAATGACTGCAAAAAACCGTGGTGCGCTGCCCCATTCTTGTCTCGGTCAGCAGGGTGTGACAGTGGAAACAGGGCTGACCGCCACGGCCATAGACCTGCAACTGCTGCACGAAATAGCCCGGCTTGCCATCGGCACTGGTGAAATCCTTGAGGGTAGTGCCGCCCTGGCGAATCGCCTCGGCCAACACCCGCTTGATCTCGGCCACCAGGGTTCCCAGCCGCTCGGCACTGATATTGCCCGCCGCCCGTTTGGGGTGAATGCCGGCAGCATAGAGCGCCTCGTTCGCGTAGATGTTGCCCACCCCGACCACCACCTGATTGTCCATCAGGAACTGCTTGATGGCGGTGCTGCGCCCCTTGGCGCGCCCCTGCAGGTAATCAGCACTGAAGGCATCGGTGAGCGGCTCTGGCCCCAGCTTGGCGAGCAGCGCGTGGGCTTCGGCCGGTTCGCGGGTCCAGAGCAGGGCGCCGAAGCGGCGCGGATCGTTGAGCCGCAGCAACTTGCCATTCTCCAGCTCGATATCCACGTGGTCGTGCTTCTCGGCCGGGGTGCCGATATCCAGTACCCGCAGGCTGCCGGACATCCCCAGATGGAGGATGGCGGTGCCGAAATCGGTCTCCAGCAGCAGGTATTTGGCGCGGCGACGCACCCGAAGGATGGTGAGGTCCACCAGCTCCTGAATTTCACCGGGGATCGGCCAGCGCAGGCGACCATCCCGCACCACTACACGCGTCACCTTGATACCGGTGAGCCAGGGGGAGATCCCCTGCCGGCTGACTTCAACTTCTGGCAATTCGGGCATGGGCACCTCGCAAGGAAAAGGGAATCAGGGGGCAGGGCGCAGCAGATCGCGATACTGCTCGGCAGTGAGGACGAGCCAGAGACCGGACGACAGCTGAGCGCCATATTGGCCGCTGTTCTGATAGAGGCCGATCTCGACCGGAGCGTTCTGGCCGGCAATCCACACCTTGATGGTCACCGGGGTACCGCGCACCACCTCGCCGGGGGGCAGCAACCAGCCTTGCCAGCGCGCCAGACGGGCATCCAGCTGAGCAGTGTCGAGCCCCAAATCCGGCACGCTGCGCCAGCCCTGACCGATCCGCTCAATCTGCCAGCTCGGCCCCTGCCAGGTGAGCACCACAGCCGCATCCGGCAGCAAGGAGCGAGCCCGCTTGGCGCTGTTCTCCTGCTGGGCAGTCTCCATACGATGCAACAGGGTGATCACGATCAGCACCACCACAATGATCACGTTATTCCAGCCTTTGCGGCTCAATTTGAACATGGCAAGCCTCCCTTTGAACCGGCAGTGTACTGAATTCGGCGCATAAAAAAACCCGGCACGAAGCCGGGTTTTTGGGAATGCAGCATCAAGTAATTACTTGATTTTGCCTTCCTTGTAGATCACATGCTGACGAACAACGGGATCAAACTTTTTGATCTCCATTTTTTCGGGCATGGTGCGCTTGTTTTTGGTAGTGGTATAGAAGTGACCAGTACCGGCGCTGGAGTTCAGGCGAATTTTCTCGCGAATACCTTTAGCCATGATCTAATTCCTTATACCTTAACACCGCTGGCGCGCAGTTCAGCCAGAACCACTTCAACGCCACGCTTGTCGATGATACGCATGCCTTTTGCGGATACGCGCAGGCTTACGAAGCGTTTTTCACTCTCAACCCAGAAACGGTGAGTGTGCAGGTTCGGCAGGAAACGACGCTTGGTGGCGTTGTTAGCGTGCGAACGGTTGTTACCAACTGCCGGGCGCTTGCCGGTTACTTGGCATACTCTAGACATGTCAGTCTCTCCAAATCTTACTTCATTGCTCGAGCAAATATCTGCCCCGCTGGCCTTCGATTGCGGGGCAAACAGAAGGCGGCATTTTATACAGCATCCGTGATCAAAGATCAACTAATACGGTGCCAGAGCACAGTTATAGCCAACCGCGCTCGGCAAAAGAAACCGTGATGCCATCACCGATCACCAAGTGATCCAGCACTCTGATATCGATCAGGGCCAAAGCGGCCGTGATCCGATCCGTGATCTGGCGGTCGGCCCTACTGGGCTCGGCGACGCCGGACGGGTGATTATGCGCCAGAATCACCGCGGCTGCATTATGTTTGAGCGCGATCTGCACGATTTCTCTTGGCCAGACGCTCGCCGAGTCGATAGTGCCGAAAAAAAGCTCAACAAATTGAATGACTCTGTGCTGATTGTCGAGCAACAGCAGGGCAAACACTTCCCTCGGCCGATCCCGCAATTGGGCCTGCAGATAGTCTCGGGTCAGCTGGGGCGAGGTGAGCGCATCACCCCGTTGCAACTGCTGCGCCAGATGGCGTTTGGCCATCTCCAGCACCGCCTGCAACTGGGCATATTTGGCCGGGCCAAGGCCGTGCGCCTCGCAAAATACCTGTTGATCCGCCCCCAGCAAGCTTCGCAAAGAGCCGAATTGATTCAACAAGTTGCGTGATAGATCCACCGCACTGAGACCATTGACGCCGGTGCGCAGAAAGATGGCGAGCAGTTCGGCATCGGAGAGCGCCGCGGGGCCCTGACGCAACAGCTTCTCTCTGGGTCGTTCATCTTCCGGCCACTCTTTGATGCTCATTTGTCTCTCCCTCATCTCTGTTGAGAAAAAACATAGCAAAAAATTGCGCGCGCCCGACCACACCCCTTGATGCCAACCCCTGTCGTCATCCATTGCCTGTGGTATCTTAGCCGACCAGTCAGAATGAGCCGGATAGAGAAACAGCAGATGAGATTGGCCGATAAACGCATCCTGTTGGGTGTCAGTGGCGGGATCGCCGCCTACAAGAGTGCCGAGCTGGTACGCCGCCTGAAAGATCAGGGCGCCGAAGTGCGGGTGGTGATGACCCGCTCCGCCAAGGAGTTCATCACCCCGCTGACCCTGCAGGCGGTCTCCGGTCATCCGGTGGCCTACAGCCTGCTGGACCCCTCTGCCGAAGCGGGCATGGGCCATATCGAGCTGGCCAAGTGGGCCGATTTGGTACTGATCGCCCCCGCCAGCGCCAACCTGATGGCGCGAATGGCCGCCGGCATGGCCGACGAACTGCTGACCACCCTCTGTCTGGCCACTCCGGCGCCCATCGCGCTGGCACCTGCCATGAACCAGCAGATGTATCTCAACGTTGCGACCCAGGCCAACCTCAAGACCCTGGCCAGTCGCGGCATTCTGCTGTGGGGGCCGGATGCCGGCAGCCAGGCCTGTGGCGATGTGGGCCCGGGCCGGATGCTGGACCCCCTCGAACTGGTGGATCGCTGCTGCCAGCAACTGGCCGCCGAGCCCTTGCTGGCAGGCGTCAGGCTGCTGCTCACCGCAGGGCCAACCCGCGAGGCGCTGGATCCGGTGCGCTACATCAGCAATCACAGCTCCGGCAAGATGGGCTACGCCATCGCCCGCGCCGCTCGTGAAGCGGGCGCCGAAGTGACGCTGGTGAGCGGCCCGGTGACGATGGCTACGCCTGCTGGCGTGACCCGTGTCGATGTGGAGAGCGCGGAGCAGATGCATCAGGCGGTGATGAGCCGGGTCGGCGAGTGCGACCTCTTCATCGGCTGCGCAGCGGTAGCCGACTACCGCCCCGAGCAGGTGGCCAGCCAGAAGATCAAGAAAACCGGCGACAACGACCAGATGGTGGTGAAGTTGGTGAAAAACCCCGACATCATCGCGGCCGTCGGTGCCCTTTCAGACAAACCCTTCACCGTCGGATTTGCCGCCGAAACCGTGGATGTGGAACAATACGCCCTCGACAAGTTGCAGCGTAAGCGGCTGGACATGATCGCCGCCAACGATGTGTCCCGCGAGGGGCAAGGCTTCAACGCCGATGACAACGCCCTGACCGTGTTCTGGCAAGGGGGCCAGGCCCCGCTGCCGCTGGCCGACAAGCTGACGCTGGCCCGTCACCTGATCGCCCTGATTGCGCGCCACTACCGGCACTGAGCGTCCCGAAAGAACAAGACTCACGGCGCCCCGCCTGCCAAGAGGGACGCCAATACAAGATCCAACTGAAAAAGCGATTCATGACTACACAAATTGAACTGAAGATTCTGGATGCCCGTATCGGTACCGAGTACCCGCTGCCCGCCTACGCCACTCCCGGCTCTGCCGGCATGGATCTGCGCGCACTGCTGGATGCGCCGCTGACTCTGGCGCCGGGTGATACCACCCTGGTGCCGACCGGTCTGGCCATTCACATCCAGGATCCGGGTCTGTGTGCCACCATTCTGCCTCGCTCCGGTCTCGGCCATAAGCACGGCATCGTGCTGGGCAACCTGGTCGGTCTCATCGATTCCGACTATCAGGGTCAGCTGATGGTCTCGGTCTGGAACCGCGGCAAGGATGAGTTCACCATGCAACCCGGCGAGCGCATCGCCCAGCTGGTGATCATGCCGGTAGTTCAGGCCAGCTTCCAACTGGTCGATGAGTTCAACCAGAGCGAACGGGGTGAAGGCGGTTTTGGTTCTTCTGGTCGCCAATAACAGACCACACCTGCCTGATGGGCGGTGCCTAATAACAGAATCAAGCCATTGTTTTTTTAGGGGAATCCATGGCAAGCAGTAATCAGAAACAGAGTCGGCGCGATCAGATCCTGCAGGCGCTCGCCCATATGCTGGAAACCAGTCCGGGTCAGCGCATCACCACGGCCCGTCTGGCGGCCGAGGTCGGCGTCTCTGAAGCAGCCCTCTATCGACATTTTCCCAGCAAGGCGCGGATGTTCGAGGGGCTGATCGACTTTATCGAGGATTCCCTGCTGTCACGGGTCAATCTGATCATGGCGGAAGAGAAAGACACCATGGCACGCTGCCACCATATCCTGCAGCTGCTGCTGGTGTTCGCCGAGCGGAATCCAGGCATAACCCGCATCCTCAACGGCGACGCCCTGCTGGGTGAGCACGATCGGCTGCGGGATCGCATCAGCATCCTGTTCGACAAGCTGGAGACCCAGATCAAACAGGTGCTGCGCGAGAAGCGGCTGCGCGAGGGTCAGGGCTTCCAGCTCGACGAGACCATGCTGGCCAATCTGCTGCTGGCCTACACCGAAGGCCGCATCAGCCAGTTCGTGCGCTCCGAGTTCAAGCTCAAGCCCACCGCCGGTTTCGAAGATCAGTGGCAATTTATCCGCAGCCAGCTGCTGCAGAGCTGATGGTTTTTTCGCATCATTCAGCAAAAAGAAGGGAGGCTTTGGCCTCCCTTCTTTTTTGTGTCAGGTTTTTATGGCAGAAAAGAAGTACCAGATGCGACCCGTACTGTCGCGCTGCGGTGTTAGATTTATCCACCATAAACCTTTTAGAACCTGACAGGACATCCTATGGAACCCGAAATCATTACCGAAGCGCAGACCTGGCTGGTCAATAATCAGGGACTGCTGATCGAATACGGCGTCAATATCGCCGCTGCCCTGCTGACCCTGCTGGTCGGTTATATTGCCGCCAACCTCCTCAGCAGCGGCGTGGTCAAAGTGATGCAGGCGCGCAAGCTGGACACCACCGTCACCCACTTCGTTGGCAGCATCCTCAAGTACGCCATTCTGGTGTTCGTGGTGATCGCCGCGCTGGGCCGGGTCGGGGTGCAGACCGCCTCCTTCGTCGCCATTATCGGTGCCGCCGGTCTGGCCATCGGTCTGGCGCTGCAGGGCTCGCTCTCCAACTTCGCCGCCGGCTTCCTGCTGATCATCTTCCGCCCCATCAAGGCGGGCGAGTTCATCGAAGTAGCGGGCACCGCGGGTGTGGTTCAGTCCGTTCAGCTCTTTACCACCACCCTCACCTCCGGCGACAACAAGATGGTCGTGGTACCGAACTCTGCCATTCTCAACGGCACCATCGTCAACTACTCGCGCATGGATACCCGCCGTGTCGACATGACCTTCGGCATCGGCTACGGCTCCGACCTGCGCAAAGCCAAGCAGATCCTCGAACGTTTGGTGAATGAAGAGCCCCGCATCCTCAAAGATCCGGCAGCCACCATCGCCGTTGCCGCGCTGGCCGACTCCTCGGTCAATATCGTGGTGCGTCCCTGGGTGAAAACCGCTGACTACTGGGGGGTCTGGTTTGACTTCCACGAGAAGGTGAAACTGACCTTTGATGCCGAAGGCGTCGAGATCCCCTTCCCGCAGATGGTAATGCACATGCAAAAACCGCAGGCGTGATCGCGGTTCTGCAACAACCCACAATGCCAGCCTTCGAGCTGGCATTGTCATTTCTGGCTCGCCATCCGCTGCATATTCAGGCCAGTGGAATGAAAACAATTTCAGGCTATCGGGCCAGCCCCAATCATGAGCGAGCGCAAGATCCCCCTTGCTTTCGTGACTCATAATCCCGATGTTCTGGTTGTATACTCCCGACGGTTGCCCCATTGCGGTAAAAGACAATCGGTAAAACTCTGTTACACGGGCCGCCCGGCCGGCTCGCTATAATGCTCGGATAATAAGGTTTGGCGGGACCTTGCCTGCAAGGTTCAAACACAACTTGGCATTTCAGGAATCCTATGAAAAATATCAATCCAACCCAAACCCAGGCCTGGCAGGCACTGGAAGCCCACTTTGCAGCAAACAAAGAGACTCGACTCAAGGATCTGTTCGCGCAGGACCCGAAGCGCTTTGACAAGTTTTCCCTCACCTTCGGCGGCGATATCTTGGTTGATTACTCGAAGAACCTGATCACCGACGATACCCTCAAGTTGCTGGTTGATCTGGCCAAAGAGACCGATCTTCGCAGCGCGATCGATGCCATGTTCAACGGCGAAAAGATCAACATGACTGAAGGGCGCTCCGTACTGCACGTGGCCCTGCGCAACCGCTCCGACCGCCCCATCGAGTGCGACGGCAAGGACGTGATGCCGGAAGTGAACGCCGTACTGGCCAAGATGAAGGGCTTCTGCGAGAAGATCATCTCCGGCGAGTGGAAAGGCTACACCGGCAAAGCGATCCAGCACGTGGTCAACATCGGTATCGGTGGCTCAGATCTGGGCCCGGTGATGATCACCGAGGCACTGCGTCCCTACAAAAACCACCTGCAGATGCACTTCGTCTCCAACGTCGATGGCACTCACATCGCCGAGACCCTGAAGAAGATCGATCCGGAAACCACCCTGTTCCTGGTGGCCTCCAAGACCTTCACCACCCAGGAGACCATGACCAACGCCCTGACCGCCCGCGACTGGTTCATCAACATCGCCGGTGACAAGGCCCACGTTGCCAAGCACTTCGCTGCCCTCTCCACCAACGGCAAGGCCGTGGCCGAGTTCGGTATCGATACCAACAACATGTTCGAGTTCTGGGACTGGGTTGGCGGCCGCTACTCCTCCTGGTCTGCCATCGGCATGCCCATCGCCCTCTCCGTCGGTTTCGAGAACTTCGAAGCCCTGCTGCAAGGCGCCTTCGAGATGGACATGCACTTCGCCACTGCCTCCTATGAGCAGAACGTGCCGGTACTGCTGGCGCTGATTGGCCTGTGGTACAACAACTTCTACGGTGCCGAGTCCGAAGCCATTCTGCCGTACGACCAGTACATGCACCGCTTCCCAGCCTACTTCCAGCAGGGCAACATGGAGTCCAACGGCAAGTACGTGGATCGCAACGGCAAGCCGGTTGACTACCAGACTGGCCCCATCATCTGGGGTGAGCCGGGCACCAACGGCCAGCACGCCTTCTACCAGCTGATCCATCAGGGCACCAAGCTGATCCCCTGTGACTTCCTGGCGCCGGCCATCAGCCACAACCCGATCGGTGATCACCATCCGAAACTGCTGGCCAACTTCTTCGCCCAGACCGAGGCGCTGGCCTTCGGCAAGAGCAAGGAAGAGGTCGAAGCCGAGTTCCTGGCTGCTGGCAAAACCCTGGAGCAGGTCAAGGATCTGGTACCGTTCAAGGTGTTCGAAGGCAACCGCCCGACCAACTCCATCCTGTTCAAGAGCCTGACCCCGAAAACCCTGGGTGCCCTGATCGCCATGTACGAGCATAAGATCTTCGTACAGGGCGCAATCTGGAACATCTTCAGCTTCGACCAGTGGGGCGTGGAGCTGGGCAAACAGCTGGCCAACAAGATCCTGCCGGAGCTGGGCAACAACGAGGCAGTCACCAGCCACGACTGCTCCACCAACGCTCTGATCAACACCTGGAAAGCGTGGAAAGCCTGATTTATCCAGCCTTTCTGAATGCAAAAGCCCCGCTCGATGAGCGGGGCTTTTTTATGGCTATGTCCCAATTACGTGTTGCATGGGGTGCCCCAGCGCCTCATGCAAACATGCTTTGATATTCACGCCCCTCCCGTAAC
>NZ_JBSTYP010000046.1:0-37464 GCF_054052405.1 Aeromonas aquatilis
CCCCATCAGCACCGAAGTTGACCAGGCTATTGAGGGTCCCAGCGGCGCCGCTGGCGTTCGCACTCTGACCAGTCCCTTCGTTGTTGCCGCTGGTCAGCGCATCTTCCTGCACTTGACCACCAACCTGGGGCCGCTCATCCTCTCCCCCCGCCAGCACCGGCACATCATCTTCAACCTTGATGGCAAAGCTACCCGCCGGGAAGCCACCTGTCAGCGGGTCACCGTCACCGTCGGTGGCGGTCAGTACGCCAGAGAAGTCGATGCCCACGCCAGCCAGCTGTTCGCCGTCATCACCATCCGCTGTCGGATGGTCCAGCGGGCCACTCAGAGTAAAGCTGTAGCTGCCGTCTGCCCCTACGGTCAGGGTAAAGACCGGCACACTACCTGCACTGGCAGTCAACACATTACCCACCACGCTGTAGCTCAGCGCCACACCGCCGCTGGTCAGTCCCTGCGCTGTCAGACTGCTGACATCACTGCCAAGACCAAAGCTGCCTGCCCCATCAGCACCGAAGTTGACCAGGCTATTGAGGGTCCCAGCGGCGCCGCTGGCGTTCGCACTCTGACCAGTCCCTTCGTTGTTGCCGCTAGTCAGCGCATCTTCCTGCACTTGACCACCCAGAGTTGACCCGATATCACCAGCCAGAGTGGGAATGTCATCCAAAATAGTGATATCAAGGGTATCGCTAGCCGTGTCGCCATCGCTATCAGTCAAAACGACACTAAAGCTCTCGCTCAAGGAGGTGTCATTGGCAGGTCTTGTGTGGTTTTCATTGTCGCCAAGGGTATAGCTGTAGCTGACTTGTCCTGCACCAGTCACAGGGTTGTAGGTCACCGCGGTAATTGTCAGGACATTTCCTAACGGGCTAATAATTGACAGGGGAAAAGAGGTAGCAGATTGACCATTGGTGATGAGCGTAACGTTACCCAGAGCAAGACTTTGGACACCATCAGGGGCATTAAAGGTAAACACCCCACTTTGAGTTAACGCGGCTGCGTTAGGTGCCGAACCGTCGGCCAAGTTGGCATCACTGACCAACACCTCTCCCCCTTCCTGAGTAAGCCCATCAAGACTTACCTCCTCATCTACCGGAGTAATGGAGATAACGAGTGTTGAAGTCACTGTGTCCTGGCCATCAGTTACCTGATAGCTCACCGGGGGAACTGCGCCATCATAGTTAGGAGCCGGAGTAAAGGTATAGCTCCCATCCGGATTGATGATCAGCGTGCCCACTCCGGTAATGGTGGCAGCAACACCGGCAGGGACTCCGATATTGATACCCCAGTCATATGAAACGATAGAGGCATCAGCTGGTCCGTCAGGATTGGTGCTATTTTCGAGCAGATTCCCGCTGACCAGAGAGTCTTCGAGAGTCACGACGGTTTCACCCAAATCATCAAGCTGATTCTCAAGAATCAAATCTTCGGCCTGATTTTCATTGATGACAGCGGCCGTATCGTAGGTGGTATCAAACCCTGCAGCCGCGATCGTGGCATCGCCTGTTCGATCAATTGTTACGAAACCACCATTACCACTGGCCCCCGCAACCCCACCAATACCGCCACCACCACCGGCAGCAGGTGCACCACCAGCGGCAGAAGCCTCAAAATTCTGAGTAGGATCCACACCTTGAAGAATCGATTGCTGCAATGCGGCAATATCGGAAGGGGCGCCTTCGGTGGGCGAAGCTCCTTGCGGTTGACCTGGCTCAACCGACTCGGAACCCGTAGGTGAATTCTGTGCAGGTGTGTCGTCATAAGGGAAAAGTGCCAGCTTGGCATCATCCGCTATGGTCAACTTGGCTCCGGGTTGGAGGATTTCACCTTTTTGCAGAGGGCGGCTGCTTCCATCAGCCAACACAATCTCCACATTCCCTTCGATGGCTGAGACAACCACGGACTTGTCGATAATTTGGGTACGCATATCCATTGCTCCAACGTGACAGATCTTGATGTCTATACCGTAGAAGGAGATAGCGTTCTGTTCCGTTGCAAAAATGTATGCATTTCGATCTGTATCGAACAGGTACACGGAAAAAAATCGAAGAGTTCAGTTTTTTCAATATAAATCAGAGTCCTATAGGCAGCCCCATTCAGCACTACGTGTACTTTGATTATATAAAGATGGAGAAAAGAGAATAGATAGATATAAAAATGGCCCCATTCGGGGCCATTTTATGGCATCTTATTCAAGACAACGGAAAGGCAGGGTGAACAAATCCCTGATAACCATCGATATGCAGCTTGGAGAGCAACTCGACTTGATGTTGATCTTCGACGCGGGTCGCAATGGTGGTTACACCAGCATTGTGCGCCGCACGGCACACCGCAGCCAGGAATGAGGTGTCAGCCCCTGGCTCCATGACCTGGCTGGTATAACCGTGGTCAACCTTGACATAAGCTGGCGACAGCTCCTCCAGATAACCCAGCGACTGGAAGTGACGACCGTAGTGGTCAACCCCCCACTGGAAGCCATGTGCCTGCAAAGTGTCCACCAACGCAGCAACGTTATCTTTATGCTTCATTATGGCAACTTCAGGGATTTCGAATAGCAACCGATCTTTCAACTCGGCATACTCGGTCAGATAGCGAGTCAGCCAGGTTAAAAATTCATCCGAGCAGAGCGAGCCAGCAGTGATGTTGATCGCCAACACCAGATCAGACTGCTTTTGCAGTAAAGGAACGCAAGCATCGAGCACCGCCTGGTCAAACTCGCCACCCAGTTTGAACTGTTCAATTGCGGGCAAGAACTGACCGGCAAAATAGTCTGTGCCATCACGGGAGATAGAAGCAAACAGTTCGGCATGCAACCTGGCTCCGTTATCAAACCGGCAAGCTGGTTGGGCTTTGAAACGCCAGAGCTGCCGTGAGATAGCATCTTGTACCAGATCTCGCCAGGCCAGACGTCCCATCAAACCTTGCTCGGCGCCCCCTTCCATCACGACAGCACCGCGGCGTTCATTGCGCGCCTTGCCAAGCGCGTTATCGGCCTTGGTCAACAAGGCTGAAAGATCATCATTACCATCACGACCGGCAATGCCGATGACGGAGAGCGCATCGCCTTCGCCCATTGGATTCACGACCAGATCGGCAATGCGGCTATTAATCACTTCAGCCAATTCTTTTAGTTGATTGAGATCATCAGTTGGACAAAGCAGCGCATATTCCGTCGCGGAGATCCGTGCCAAGGCTGCGCCGTCCCACCCTTTTAATTGCTCTTTCAAGGCCTGTGCGATCGATTTGACCATGTTGTCTCGGGCAGCAAAGCCTTCGTCGCGATAGATATCATCCAGCATGTCGACCGCAACCAGCATGACACCACCTTGGCCAGCCTCCGCTATCCATGCATTAACCTGACCCACAAAATAGGCGCGGTTACCAAGACCCGACACGGCGTCGACATAAACCCGCTCACGCAATTTCTCGGCCTCATCGGCTTGCTCTTTGAACTGCAACGCCAACTTGCCGGAGAGGGTATTGATCGCCTGAACGACCTGCTTCAATTCATGAGTGTTCGGCTCCGGTATCATATGACCGAAATGGTGCAGCTCAATCTCGACGGCCTGTTCACAGATCTGTTTGAGTGGCTTGAGCAAGTAGTTAAGTGCTCTCATCAACAAAATGGTGGTGATCAAGAAACCGATTAGAAACCAGCTCGCAAGTTCGCTCATTCCGCGCCACAACTCGTAATAAGCTTGGCCGGGGTGACCAACCACTTTTAATTTTCCAAGCTGCAACCAGCCAGACGTCAGAATTGACTCGTTGGATACCTCGGGAAACAGTCCCAAATTGATAAACCACTGTGGCACACCCTGAATGGTGTTAGTATTTTCCTGCTCGATGACATCCTTTGATGCCAACAGTTCAAGGCGAACCAGTCGATAATAGCCACCATCAAAGATGGCCTGGATCACCGACTCGGCACCGACCTTGTCACCATTTTCCAGATAGGGGGTAAGCGCAAGCCCCAGTGAGGTTACCGTATTGATGACCGTTGTTTCCTGTTGCTGCGCCAGATAAGTGCGGGTTGAATTGAATTGCACCCAGTATGTGGCCGCAAATAACAATCCAAACAGCAGCAGCATGGTGGCTAATAACTGTCGATAGAGCGTCATAGGTTAATCATCCAAATTCACCACAGGCCGAGCCAATCGCCCCGATGTCATGCGATTGCGTAAATCATTCCATAATCCCAAGCGAGATGATTGACCAGCCAGTTCCCCTTGGCCACGCGCCTTCATCAACCACAAGTGACTACCGTTAAAGCTGTAAATAGGCACCAAATCCCGACGTTGACTTGCCGGACGGATAGAACCGATCAAATTGTCCAGGATCACAGGTACCGATGATGGCGTCTCGTAATAGGCAACAACCATATGAAACTGGTTATAATCAAGTGCCTTGACGTACACCATCCTCATTTTTTCATCCGGGATACCCAATTCAAGCAAAGTTGAATATTTGGCAATACTGAAATCTTCACAGTCTCCCCCGGCTGCCCCCAAAAACTCCAACGGGGTTGCCCAATAATCTTTCTTGCGCCACAACTTGATATCGTCAATAAAACGCATCTGATTGAAAAAATTATTCACCCGTTCGAGTTTTTTTGCTTCGGTCAGGGCCCTGCCCTTCGTCTCCATGACCAGCATACGCCAACTGGTGACTCGCTTGCCGGCTCTGGCGCCGTAGGTCTGCTCCGCCCGTTTGATCAAGTTGAGATCGTCCTGTGGCAGAGGCTGACTGGCACAGAGCAACAGTGAGAAGGGTAACAGCAGGATCCATAAGGAGTGGCGCAGAACACGTAGCGAGCGGTATCTCCATTCATTGAGGAGATAGCACCATCTGTCACCGAGCCCGCGCTGGAGTGTCACATCATATTCCTGCTGCATTATTGCTGCTGCACTCCTCAAACCCCGTGCAACCACCTGCTTTAGCCAAACATGGTGACTGCCAGCAGCAGTCACCATGATGGCGTCCATCATCCCGGCGGGATCATGGGCAAACGGTTATTGCTTGGCCTGCCATTCAGCGGGTTGTTTGACGCTAAATGCATTGAGCAGGCTGCCTGTCGCATTAAGAATGCGATAGTCCGCCAGCAGTGCATCATACTCGGCAGTGATGTAGCTGCGACGCGCCTCGAACAATTCGTTCTCGGTGTTCAATACGTCCAGCAAAGTCCGTTGACCCAAGCCAAACTGCTTCTTGTATGCCTGTACGGTATCGTAGCTGGCGTCAACATGCTCTTTCAGGAAGGTTTTTTGCTTGGCCAGCGACTCTTTCGCGTTCCAGGCCAGACGAGTACCTTCCTCCACTTGGCGGAACGCATTCAGATGAATGTCTTTCGCCTGAGAGTAGAGCGCCGATGTTGCATTGCTCTCTGCCACATCAGAACCGCCACGGAACAGGTTGTAACGCATCCGCACCATGGCGGTCAGGTCATCGTTACGGCCTTTGACCGCATCGATATCCTCATTCCAGTTCTGATCGACCTCAAATGTCACATTGGGGTAGAAACCGGACTTGGCGCCTTCATGCTGATACTTGGCCGCTTCGATATCCTGCAGTGAGGAGAGCAGGGTCGGGTGGACTTCGGTCGCCGTTTTCAGGGCGGTATCGAGGCTGGTCGGGATCAACTCGGTATTTGGCACCGGCTGTACCAGATCTTTGGGAACCTCGTTCACGACGCGGATAAATTCACTCTCTGCATCGCGATAGTTGTTCTCGGCAGCAGCCTGGTTCGAATAGGCTCGGGCAACACGACCATCGATCTGGGTCTGGTCTGCGGTAGAACCCAGCCCTGAATCAGTCCGCTTGCTGATGTCGCTGCGGATCTGCTCATGGGTTTCCAGGTTCTGTTTGGAGAGTTCCAAAATCTCCTGCTGGCGCAGCATATTGAGATACACCTCAGCCACCCGTAGCGCGGTGTTTTCCGCTTCGGAGATCATCGCCAAACGCTGGGCATTGGCTTCAGCTTCTGTTCTGGATACGTTGTTGCTGACATCAAAGCCATCAAACAACATTTGCCGCAGACTGAGTCCGGCTTCTTTACGCGTCAGTGAATCATCGCCCCTGAACCCAGGAGCACGAGTTGTAGGGCTATCAGTCTTTTCATAGCCTACACCACCACGCAAATCGATCGTAGGATAATAGCCGCCCTTGGCGCCATCATGCTGATAGAGGCGGGCCTGATAAAGATCAAACGCTTCCTTGATCTTGGGATGCGTTGCGAGTGTCTGTGCCACCGACTCTTCCAGAGTCTGAGCCTGCCCCAGGTTGGGGATCAGGGTGATGCCACTGACCAGCATGGCAACAATCGTTTTTTTCATGTTATCTCCAGTCATGTCTTGTTTTTTAGATTGTTGGCTTATCGTTCTCTCAGTGCCGACTGCTTTGCCCTTAATATGGGTTTCAGCAAATAGTCTAGGACACTTTTTTTACCAGTAATGATATCAGCACTGGCTAACATACCGGGGATGATGGGAAGTGCGTTAAGCTCATCGCCCAAGTAACTCTTCTCGGTACGCACTCGAACCAGATAGAAGGAGTTGCCCTCCTCATCCTGAATCGAGTCCGCACTTATCTGTTCAACCTTGCCATGCAATCCTCCATAGATGGTAAAGTCATAGGCAGTAATTTTGACGATGGCCTCCAGCCCCGGGCGCAGGAAGGCAATATCTTTCGGTGATACTTTGGCCTCCACCAGCAAGGTATCCTCCAGCGGCACGATCTCCATCAAATCCATGCCGGGCTGAACCACGCCGCCCAGAGTGTTGATCTTGAGCTTTTTGATGGTGCCTTTAAGCGGTGCGATCACACTGGTGCGATCAACCCTGTCTCGCAAGCCGACCTGCCCCTCTGACAACTGGCCAAGCCGCCCCTG
Source organism: Aeromonas aquatilis (assembly GCF_054052405.1). Taxonomy (NCBI): domain Bacteria; kingdom Pseudomonadati; phylum Pseudomonadota; class Gammaproteobacteria; order Aeromonadales; family Aeromonadaceae; genus Aeromonas; species Aeromonas aquatilis. Next base: position 6,881 of record NZ_JBSTYP010000046.1, read on the forward strand.
CTTCTCATTCAGTTCGGTCTGCGAGTCAGCCCTGAACTTCAGCGCAATATCGTTGCGCTTGGAGATGGTCTCACGCAACACCGAATTGAGTTTTGGGATCAGCAGACGGTTGCTCTCAAGCTCTCCCTGCATCTCGTTGACCTGACGCTCCAGCTTGATTAGCTCCACTTGAGGCACTATACCTTCTTTCGCCAGTGGACGACTAATATTGAGCTCTTGTCTGGCCAGATCCACACTGCGGTTCACGGTGCGGATTTTGGCATTCAGCTCGATCAGTTCCTGCTCTTTCTGCTCGATCTGCTGACCAAGAATATAGAGCTGGTTCTTCAGGTTATTCAGACGATCCCGCTGTACCGAGCGCTCGCGGTTGGCATATTCGGCAAAGACGGTTTCATAACCATCGGGGAACTGGATAGGCGCCTCTCCCACTACTACTTGTTCACGCCATCCCAGCGCAGGCTCATTTTTCACCTCGACACTGGCCATCTCGGCGCGCAGACGGGCCACATCCCCCTTGAGGGTGACCACTTCCTGCTCACGCTCGCGAAAATCGGAGCGAAAACGGGTGTCATCGATGCGCAGCAGTGGCTGCCCCTTTTCGACGATGTCACCCTCCTTGACGAAGATCTCTTTGACGATCCCCCCTTCCAGGTTCTGGATCACCTGCAGTTGGCGAGACGGGATCACCTTGCCCTGACCCACGGTGACTTCATCAAGCTCGGCCCAGGCCGCCCAGACGATGGCACTCATGAAAAAGAGGAAACAGCACCATAGCAGGATACGAGCACCGGTCGGCGTGGTCAGCAGTACAGCCGCTGCGCCATCATCGACAAACTCCAGATGCTCGGGTGCAGGCAATACATCGCCGGAAGGCGTCTTTTTGCTGCGCTTGAACCAGTCCATGAGCCCCTTAACCATGGGACACCTCCTGCACGCGCACCTTGCCTTCCTTCAACTGCTGCAACACCACCTCTTTGGGGCCATCAGCAACGATCTGCCCCTGCTCGATCACGATCACTCGCGATGCCACATCCAGCATCGAGGTTTTGTGAGTGATGAGGATCAATGTAGTTTCCGGGCCCAGTCTGGCGAGCTCCTGTTTGACCTGCATCTCGGACTGGTTGTCCATGTTGGAGGTCGGCTCATCCATCACCAGAATGGGGGGATCATTGAGCAGGGCGCGTGCCAGCAGGATCGACTGACGCTGGCCACCGGAGAGCTGACGCCCCCCCTCACCTATCTGCCGATCCAGCCCGTTGGGATCCCGGTTGGTAAAGTTGGTGACACCCGCCCGCTTGGCTGCGCGCAAGACTCTCACATCATCCACCAGCGGATTACCCAGCATGATGTTGTCCCGCACCGATCCGAAAAAGAGAATGACATCTTGCGGAACACAGCCGATATTGCGACGGATCACCGCTGGTGGCAGTTGATCGAGTTCAAAGCCGTCGATACGTACCGAGCCATCGGTCGGTCGATACAGTCCCATCAACAATTTCTCGAGGGTCGTTTTACCCGCCCCAATCCGGCCGATAATCGCCACCTTTTCGCCCGGCTGAATGCGCAAATTGATATTGTGCAGGGTGCTGGTTTCCATTCCCGGATATTTGAAGGAGACATTCTCGAATTCAATGCGACCGGCAATCACCGGATGATGGATATATTGCTTGCCCTCCTCCTGCTCTCCCGGGGTTTGCATGATTTTTTCCAGAATATCCAGTGCAGATTTGGCCTGGTTATAACGGGTCGACAACACGGAGAGTTGCACCATGGGCGCAATGGCGCGGCTGGAGAGCATCACGGCAGCAATCATCCCCCCCATGGTGACCAAGCCTTCCGAGATCTGGTAAACACCGACGATCACCAGACCAACCGTCACCACCTGCTGGATATAACTGGCCAGCGAGGACATGGAGTTGGTAATGCGGCGCGTCTGTACGCCCCAGGTGGAAATATGGGACACGGCCTGTTCCCAGCGATGCTGGAACATGCTCTCGGCGCCGAAAATCTTGACGGTTTCCAGCCCGGAAATACTTTCAATCAGGTTAGCGTTCTTCTGGGACGCAAGGCGCGACCCCTCTTCGATGGACTGCTTGAGGGGCTCCTGAATATAGAAGCTGTAGGCGATGAGGATCAGCATGGCGACGATGGGGACCACCACCATCACACCGGCAAACATCCAGATAATAAAAAGGAAGAAGACGGCAAAGGGCAGATCGATAAGAGTAGAAACCGTCGCGGAAGTGAAAAACTCCCGCACCGATTCAAATTCCTGCAGATGTTTGGCGAACGCGCCAGTGGAAGCGGGACGAGATTCCATCCGCATACCCATCACCTTGGCGAAAATCTTGGCGGACAGTAGCACATCAGACTTTTTGCCAGCGATATCGATAAAGTAACTGCGCAACTGCCGCATCACAAAATCGAAGGTAAAGACCACCATGGCCCCGACCGCCAGCACCCAGAGTGAATCAAACGCCAGATTGGGCACAATCTTGTCATAGACGTTCATGGTGAAAAGAGGGCTGGCAATGGCAAACAGGTTGATCAGAATGGAGGCGATCAGCACATCGCGATAGATGCCGCGGGATTCGAACAAGGTGCTCCAGAACCAGTGTCCATCACGGGTTTCCAGCACCTTGGGAGAGCGCTCGTCAAACTTGAACTGCTTCTTCACGTAGAAGAGGCGCCCCAGATACTCATCACCCAACTGGGCTGCGGTTAGCCATTGGGCAGCATCACCTGCCTGCGGGAAAATCACTTTCCCCTGGCTGCGATCTTCGTTCCACTCCAGCAAAATGCAGGCGCCACCATTGCGCATCTGCAATACACAAGGCAGCAGCAAGGGAGAAATATCGGCCAGTGGCTGGATCACTTCACGGGCGGATAAACCGCCCCGCTCGGCAGCACGGCAAAAGAGTGCGGTAGTCAGGCGTCCGGAGACCAGTGGCAACCCGGTCGTCAGGGCATCCTGGCTGTTGGGCACACCATAAAAGCGGGTCAAGAAGACCAGACACTCCAATAACTCATCAATACGACTTGTTTCTGCTTGCATAGCATCCTGTCACTGCATAAATGAGGTAGATAAGAGCGTTCATCGCTCCTATTTCCCTGCTATAGCCACGCTAAAACCGAGTGGCCTTCCCGCTGATGAGACTGATCAGGGGATAAACCTGTCCAGATAGATCGCGACACTCATCCCCAATTTCCCGGCACAGCAGCAATGGCGGCATGATTCGTTATTGGTAAAAATAATCGGCTCATCAACACCATGCTAACACTGCAATCAGGGTGAATGTTGGCGTTAATTGATAATGACATCTATTATGGCGCACCACTATATCAACCGGCACGTAGCAAAACTATAGTTTAGGTTATGAAGTTTTTTATATAACCCTATGTTTTACGTGAAAATAATAATCTGGCGCTCAATTATAGGTCAGGAAGTATGAAGGGTCTGCCCAACGCGTGACCTTGCGGGCCGTTCAATGAGAGTGCTTTGGCAATGTCCGCCATGGCCGTCCAGCGATTTTCACACCAGGCTGGCGCCAACAGGGTTGGACGGCGCGCGGAGGCCGAAATCCGGTGATACACCACTTCGGGCGGCGTGTGCTGGATCATGGCAACGGCCGCTTCCACATACTGCTCCAGCGTCAATACCTCAAGGCGCCCCGCCTGCCACGCCTTGCCAAGAGTACTGCCCTCTACCACATGAAGCGGATGCAGCTTGATCCCCTCAACACCGGTCTCAACGATACGATGCAGGGTATCGAGGCTGTCCATCGGCACCTCGCCCGGCAGGCCGACGATCAGATGAGCACATACCTTGATGCCACGCTGATGGGCACGTCTTACCGCATCCTCATAGGCGGCATAACCGTGGCCGCGGTTGATCCGTTGCAGGGTCTTGTCGTTGGCACTTTGCAGCCCGAGCTCCAGCCACACCTCGTAACCCCGGGCCTGATAGCCCGCCAGCAGATCCAGCACCGCATCCGGCACGCAATCGGGGCGAGTGCCCACGCAGAGCCCCACCATATCGCTCACTGACAGCGCCTCTTCATACATCCGCTGTAGATACTCGACCTCGGCATAGGTGCTGGTATAGGCCTGAAAGTAGGCAAGATAGCGCTTGGCACGGGTGACTTCGTCCCGGCGAGCCAGCAGTTGTTGCACCACTGAGAGTTGCTGAGCCGACTCGTCGGCAAAAGAGGAAACGTTGCAGAAGGTGCAGCCACCACGGCCCAGGGTGCCGTCACGGTTCGGGCAGGTGAAGGCCCCGTGGATGGAGAGTTTGTGGATCTTCTGACCATGACGCTGCTTGAGATCCTGACCGAATGTATTGACGAGTTCGTGTAACTGCATGACACCTCCGCTAAAGGAGCGCCATTGTACGAGCTTGCGCAAAACAGGGGCTGAGCTGGATCAAGCTAGCGGAGAGGGTAAAACATATAAATACCCGACCAATTTTGAATAAATATAGATAAAAAGCGCAAAAAAAGGATTTTCACAGTTCTTTGACTATTCAAACAGTAAACATCCATATGAAAATGAGACCTGATAACCCACTGTTGAACAATGAAAAATTCAAAGAGACCCGACAGCACACAATTGCAAGCATGGGATATTGAAAATGTGATCCCTTCCGCTGTCGGCCACATCGGGTTGGTAAAATTACTACATTCGCCCATCGTCGCCGAGCACACCATTGAGCCCGTCAATGGCGATATATTTAACCAACAAAATCAAACTAAACAGAATAAACACTTCATAACCGCGAGCGAATCCCCCTAACCCGACATTTTGTTATGCAAATGTAATCATGAAGACAAACCTGACCTGCGATTGACCTCGCCAGAAAATCCCATTAGTTTGGAGATTCGCCACGTCAGGCAGACGGAACCACAAGAGCCAATCGCAATTTATGCAGTCAGGTGATGACTGTGCGATACAAGGCCGAGCAAGGGAGAAATGCAATGTCACTATATGATCCAAAGCTGGAGAGGGATAACTGTGGCTTCGGCCTGTTGGCCCACATGGAAGGGGAAGCCAGCCACAAGCTTGTCCGTCTCGCGATGTCAGCATTGGCTCGCATGCAGCACCGCGGCGGGATCTCCGCCGATGGCAAGACCGGCGATGGTTGCGGTCTGCTGCTGCAAAAACCGGACAGCTTCTTCAGAGCTGTCGCCGAGGAGAAGGGATGGCACCTTGGCCGCAACTATGCGGTCGGCATGCTGTTTCTCAACCCCGACCCTGTATTGGCCCAGCAGACCCGCGACATCATCGACGAAGAGCTGGAAAAAGAGACCCTGAGTCTGGTCGGCTGGCGCAAGGTGCCTGTCGATACCAACGTACTGGGTACCATCGCCAAAGCCTCCCTGCCCAGCATTGAACAGGTCTTTGTCAACGCCCCGCCCGGCTGGGTCGACAAGGATCTCGAGCGCCGCCTCTATATCGTGCGTCGCCGCATCGAAAAGCGCGTCAACGACGACTACTTCTATGTGGTCAGCCTCTCCAACCTGGTCACCGTCTATAAAGGGCTGTGCATGCCGGTGGACTTGCCGCGTTTTTATCTCGATCTCGCCGACATCCGTATGCAGGCCGCCATCTGTGTATTCCACCAGCGCTTCTCCACCAACACCAGCCCGCGCTGGCCGCTGGCGCAGCCGTTCCGCTATCTGGCCCACAACGGCGAGATCAACACCATCGCCGGCAACCGTCAGTGGGCCAAGGCACGCAGCTACAAGTTTGCGACGCCGCTCATTCCCGATTTGCAGGAAGCCGCCCCCTTCGTCAACACCACGGGGTCGGATTCCTCCAGCCTCGACAACATGCTGGATCTCTTCCTCGCCGGTGGCATGGACCTGTTCCGTGCCATGCGTCTGTTGATCCCGCCTGCATGGCAAAAGCACCCGAACATGGATGACGACCTTCGCGCCTTCTACGACTTCAACTCCATGCACATGGAGCCGTGGGACGGCCCGGCCGGTATCGTCATGACCGACGGCCGCTACGCCACCTGTGCACTGGACAGAAACGGCCTGCGTCCGGCCCGCTACGTCATCACCAAGGACAAGTTCATCACGCTGGCCTCCGAAGTTGGCACCTGGGACTACACCCCGGACGAAGTGCTGGAGAAGGGCCGGGTCGGCCCGGGCGAGCTGTTCGTGGTCGATACCAGCAACGGCAAGGTGTGGACCAGCTTCGAGATCGATGACGATCTCAAGAACCGCCACACCTACAAGCAGTGGATGGACAAGCACTGCACCCGACTGGTGCCGTTCGAGCAGATGGACGACAGCCAGACCGGCCGCCGCGAATTTGCCGACGACCAGCTGAAAACCTATCAGAAGCTGTTTGGCTACTCCTTCGAGGAGCTGGATCAGATCATCCGGGTTCTCGGTGAAAATGGTCAGGAAGCGGTGGGCTCCATGGGGGATGACACTCCGATGGCCGTGCTCTCCTCAGGTTCGCGCACCCTCTATGACTACTTCCGCCAGATGTTTGCGCAGGTGACCAACCCGCCCATCGATCCGCTGCGGGAGAACCACGTCATGTCTCTCGCCACCTGTATCGGTCGCGAGCAGAACGTCTTCAACGAGACCTTCGGCCACGCCCACCGGGTGCTGTTCCAGTCACCGATCCTGCTCTACTCCGACTTCCACCAGCTGCTGGCACTGGAGGGAGAGTACTACCGGCACAAGGTGATCAGCCTCAACTTCAAGCCCGAAGAGGGGCTGGAGGCCGCCATCCTGCGCATCTGCGAGGAGGCCAAAGCTGCCGCCAGGAGCGGTACCGTGCTGCTGGTGCTGTCGGATCGCGACATCAGCATCGATACCCTGCCGATCCCGGCCGCCATGGCGGTGGGTGCGGTACAGCGGACTCTGGTGGACAACAACCTGCGCTGTGACGCCAACATTCTGGTGGAGACCGCAAGCTGCCGTGATCCGCACCACTTCTCGGTGCTGCTGGGCTTTGGCGCGACCGCCATCTACCCCTATCTGGCCTACGAAACCTTGGCCAAACAGGTTGAAGAGGGGGTGCTCGCCATGCCCCTGCGCCAGGCGATGGTCAACTACCGCAACGGCATCAACAAGGGGCTCTACAAGGTGATGTCCAAGATGGGCATCAGCACGGTCGCCAGCTACCGCTGCTCCCAGCTGTTTGAAGCGGTGGGTCTGGCCAAAGCCGTGGTCGAGACCTGTTTCCGTGGCGTATCGAGCCGCATTCAGGGCGCCAACTTTGCCGACATCCAGCAGGATCAGCTCAAGCTCGCCCGTCAGGCCTGGCTGGCCCGCAAGCCCCTCGCACACGGCGGCCTGCTCAAATTCGTTCACGGCGGCGAGTACCACACCTACAACCCGGATGTGGTGCAGACCCTGCAAACCGCGGTGCGCTCCGGCAACTATGCCGATTACAAGGAGTACGCCCGTCTGGTTAACGAGCGCCCGGTCTCTACCCTGCGTGATCTGCTTGCCCTGAAAAAGGTCGACAATCCGGTCGCACTGGATCAAGTGGAGCCAGCCGACAAGCTGTTCCCCCGCTTTGACTCTGCCGCCATGTCCATCGGCGCCCTCGGCCCCGAGGCCCACGAGGCGCTGGCGGTAGCCATGAACCGCCTCGGCGGTCAGAGCAACTCAGGGGAAGGGGGCGAAGATCCCAAGCGCTTCGGTACCGAGAGGAACTCCCGTATCAAGCAGGTGGCCTCTGGCCGCTTTGGTGTTACCCCCCACTACCTGATGAACGCCGATGTGGTGCAGATCAAGGTGGCACAGGGCGCCAAGCCAGGCGAAGGGGGCCAACTGCCCGGTGACAAGGTCACCGCCCAGATCGCCCAGCTGCGTTACTCCGTGCCTGGCGTGACCCTGATTTCGCCGCCGCCGCACCACGATATCTACTCCATCGAGGATCTGGCCCAGCTCATCTTCGACATCAAGCAGATCAACCCGAGCTGTCTGGTGTCGGTGAAGCTGGTCTCCGAACCCGGCGTGGGCACCATCGCCTGCGGCGTGGCCAAGGCCTATGCCGACTTCATCACCATCTCCGGTTATGACGGCGGTACTGGCGCGAGCCCCCTCACCTCGGTCAAATACGCCGGCTCCCCGTGGGAACTCGGTCTGGCTGAAACCCAGCAGGCGCTGGTCGCCAACGGCCTGCGCCACAAGGTGCGGCTGCAGGTGGATGGCGGCCTCAAGACCGGTCTCGACATCATCAAGGCAGCCATCCTCGGCGCCGAGAGCTTCGGTTTTGGCACCGGCCCCATGGTGGCGCTCGGTTGCAAATACCTGCGGATCTGCCACCTGAACAACTGCGCCACCGGCGTTGCCACTCAGGATGAGAAGCTGCGTCGCGAGCACTTCACCGGCCTGCCGGAGATGGTGATGAACTACTTCAAGTTCATCGCCGAAGAGACCCGCGAGCTGATGGCTCAGCTGGGCGTCACCCAGCTGACCGACCTGATTGGCCGCACCGATCTGCTGGAAGCCCTGCCCGGCCTCACCGCCCGTCAGGCCAAGCTGGATCTCTCTGGCATTCTGGCCCGTCCGGTTGCTCCGGCAGGCTCCAGCCTGTTCAGCCAGCAGCACAACCCCACCTTCGACAAGGGGCCGCTCAACCTGAAAATGGTGGAAGATCTGCTGGAGTCGGTGGAAACCTCAAGCGGCGGCGAGTTCCGCTACGATATTCGCAACACCGACCGCTCGGTGGGTGCGCGCCTCTCGGGCGAGATCGTCAAACGTCACGGCAACCAGGGGATGGCGGCAGATCCGGTCAAGGTGCACTTCAACGGCACCGCTGGCCAGAGCTTCGGCGTCTGGAACGCGGGTGGCCTCGAGATGATCCTCACCGGCGATGCCAACGACTACGTGGGCAAGGGGATGACCGGCGGCAAGCTGGTGATCAAGCCCCATGTCGGCGTGGCGTTCAAATCCCATGAAGCGGCCATCATCGGCAACACCTGCCTCTACGGCGCCACCGGCGGCAAACTCTACGCCGCGGGCACTGCCGGCGAGCGTTTCGCGGTGCGCAACTCCGGCGCCCTGGCGGTGGTCGAGGGGATTGGCGACAACGGTTGTGAATATATGACCGGCGGCATCGTCACCGTGCTCGGTCAGACTGGCGTCAACTTCGCGGCGGGTATGACCGGCGGCTTTGCCTACGTGCTCGACGAGTGCGGCAACTTCGCCAAGCGCACCAACCCCGAGCTGGTGGAACTGCTGGACGTGGCGGATCTCGCCATCCATCAGGAGCACCTGCGCGGCATCATCACGGCGCACCTCAATGAGACCGGCAGCTCGCGCGCCGAGGAGATCCTGGCCAACTTCGACTCCTATGTGCCCAAGTTCAGGCTGATCAAACCCAAGTCCAGCGACGTGAAATCGCTGTTGGGTCACACCAGCCGTTCCAGTGCAGAACTCAGAATCCAGGCGCAATAAGGAGGGAACCCTATGAGCCAGAACGTATTTCAGTTTATCGATGTCCAGCGGGTCGACCCGCCCAAGAAGCCGCTCAAGATCCGCAAAATCCAGTTTGTGGAGATCTACGAGTCCTTCAATCAGCCACAGGTACAGATGCAGGCGGATCGCTGCCTCGAGTGCGGCAACCCCTACTGCGAGTGGAAGTGTCCGGTCCACAACTACATCCCCAACTGGCTGAAACTGGCCAAAGAGGGGCGCATTCTGGAGGCGGTTGAGCTCTCCCACCAGACCAACAGCCTGCCGGAAGTGTGCGGTCGGGTCTGCCCGCAGGATCGCTTGTGCGAGGGCTCCTGCACCCTCAACGATCGCTTCGGCGCGGTGACCATCGGCAATATCGAAAAATACATCACCGACAAGGCGTTCGAGATGGGCTGGAAGCCCGATCTCTCGAACGTGGTCAAGACCGGCAAGCGGGTCGCCGTCATCGGTGCGGGCCCTGCGGGTCTTGCCTGCGCCGACGTGCTGGCTCGCAATGGCGTCACCCCGGTGGTGTTTGACAAGTATCCGGAGATCGGTGGCCTGCTCACTTTCGGTATCCCCTCCTTCAAGCTGGAAAAAGAGGTGATGCAGCGTCGCCGCGAGATCTTCCAGGGGATGGGCGTGGAGTTTCGTCTCGAGACCGAAGTGGGCAAGGACATCACCTTCGCCGATCTGCTCGGCGAGTTCGATGCGGTCTTCCTCGGGGTCGGCACCTACAAGTACATGAAAGGCGGCTTTGCCAACGAAGAGGCGCCGGGCGTCTATGATGCCCTGCCCTACCTCATCGCCAACGCCAACCGCTTGCTGGGGTTCGAGAAGGCACAAGCCGACTACATCGACTTCGCCGGCAAGCAGGTGGTGGTGCTGGGCGGTGGCGATACCGCCATGGACTGCGTGCGGACCGCCATCCGTCAGGGGGCTGACAAGGTGATCTGTGCCTATCGCCGCGACGAGGAGAACATGCCGGGATCCAAGCGGGAGGTGAAAAATGCCCGCGAGGAGGGGGTTGAGTTCATGTTCAACCTGCAACCGGTGGCGGTCGAGCTGGATGCCAACGGTCGCACCGTCGGCATCAAGGTGGTGAGCACCGAGTTGGGTGAACCCGATGCCAATGGCCGCCGCAATCCGGTGGTTATCGAAGGCTCCGAGCAGGTGCTGGCTGCCGATGCGGTGGTGATGGCATTTGGCTTCCAACCCAACCCGCAACCCTGGATGGCAGAGTTCGGCATCGAGCTCGACAACCGGGATCGCATCAAGGCGCGCGAGCAGGCGGAATATGCCTTCCAGACCAGCAACCCCAAGGTGTTCGCCGGTGGCGACGCAGTACGTGGCTCCGATCTGGTGGTGACCGCCATCTACGAAGGGCGCAAGGCAGCCGAAGGGATCATGGACTATCTGGCAGTCTGATCCGACCGGCCAAGGCCGTGATGATCTTTCACTATCAGCCCCGCCAATGCGGGGCTGATTTTATATCCGCGCGCCCCAGGCGTTCACACGCTCCCGACTATAGATGCAGACCATCCCACGCAGTGGCTTGCGATGGCTGCGACACAGGTCCGCCACTACGCGAAAAACTCCAACCATTTGAAGCAGAATTTGTGACGTCTATCTGTTACACTTCGCGCCCGCCATTTTCCGGCTCACTCTCTGACTTGATGTCAGGCGCAGCCGTCGGTGGTTACAACCTCCGTCTCGCTCATGCCGAGCTAACCAAGCCAAACACAGCCCAGCTGGAACACAGGAACCCATTATGAGATTTGAATCGTTCGATTTTGCCCCCGAGATTTTGCGTGCTGTCTCAGATTGCGGTTATCAGGAGATGACCCCTGTGCAGCAACAGGCGATCCCGGCCATTCGCCGTGGCCGCGACGTGCTGGCCAGCGCCCAGACCGGTACCGGCAAGACCGCCGCCTTCGCCCTGCCCATCTTGCAGCGTCTGGTAGACAATCCGGCGCCGGTCCAGCCTTCCAACGCCCGTGTGCTGATCCTGACCCCGACCCGCGAGCTGGCGGCTCAGGTGGCGAGCAACATCAATGACTTCGCCAAGTATCTCGATATCACCACCATCACCATCGTCGGCGGTGGCAAGCAGGACGTGCAGGCCAAGAAGCTCAAAGCGGGCGCTCACATCATTGTGGCCACCCCGGGCCGTCTGCTGGAGCACCTCACCGCCTGCAACCTCAGCCTCTCTGGCGTCGAGTGTCTGGTGATGGATGAAGCGGATCGCATCCTCGACATGGGCTTCAGTGCCGATGTGCAGAAGATCCTGCAAGCGGTCAACAAGACCCGTCAAAACCTGCTCTTCTCCGCCACCTTCTCCGACGCGGTGAAGAAGCTGGCCAACCTGATGCTGGATCGCCCGCAGATCGTCAGCGTCAACAAGCAGAACTCCACCGCCGATACCGTCAGCCACACCGTCTATCCGGTCGAGCAGAAGCGCAAGCGCGAGCTGCTCTCCGAGCTGATTGGCAAGCAGAACTGGCAGCAGGTGCTGGTGTTCGCCAGTACCCGCGAGAGCTGTGATGTGCTGGTCGAGGAGCTGAACCTCGACGGCATCAAGTCCGCCGTTGTCCATGGAGAGAAAGCCCAGGGCAACCGTCGCCGCGCCCTGCGCGAATTCATGGAAGGCAAGGTACGGGTACTGGTCGCCACCGAAGTGGCCGCCCGTGGTCTGGATATCCCGGATCTGGAATACGTGGTCAACTACGATCTGCCGTTCCTGGCGGAAGATTACGTGCACCGCATCGGCCGTACCGGTCGTGCCGGCAAGCGCGGCATGGCCATCTCCTTCGTCAGCCGTGAAGAGGAGCGAACCCTGCTGGAGATCGAGGCCCTGATCGGCCAGAAGATCCGCCGCATCATGGTGCCGGGCTATGAAGTGAGCAGCCGTGACGAGCTGATCAAGCAGTTGCAGGAGCGTCGCCGCTTCGGCAAGCGCCCGCAGCGTGAAGATAACGCCGTGGCCCAGGTGATGGCCGAAGCCAAGCTGCAGGGTCAGCGCCTCAAGCGTCTGGCCGCCGCCAAGAAGCCCCGTCAGCCGAAATAAGGCGGGCAGTTGCTCTATTGAACCGCAAAGGCGCCACTGGCGCCTTTGCCATCTCTGTCATCGGTGTTGACCCCTGGTGGTCAACTGAAGGATTGCTTATGACCTCTCCGACCTACAATCAGGCCCTGCTCGAGATGGCCACTCAAAGCCTGGCCGAACTGGCCCGCACCGCCGAGCAAAAGGCGGGCAAGCGCGCCCCGGCGCAAGAGAGCCACTTTCTCTGCACCTGGATGGCCGACTCCCTCAAGGAGAAGCGCTTCTCTCGTATGGTGATGGAAGATTTAAAAGATTGGGTGCAACTTGGCCGCACCCTGGGCGCGGGAGCCGATCTCAAGGGATTGCTGGAGCGCATCTCCTTCCAATACCAGTGCGCCATGACCAATCCACAGCAGCTGGGTGCCAAGCTGGCGGCGCTGCTGGATGAGCTCACAGCAGCAGGCTGGCTGGTGCTGACCGAGAGCGAAGTGAACGCCAAGCTGCGCCTGCAATCGGGCGGTCAGGCGAGTCTGGTAATAAGCCACAGCGAGTATCAGGGCCACATCGAGGGCGGTGAGCTTGTCAAACCCCTCACCCTCTATGTGCGCGGTGATGAGAAGGTGCTGGCCGAGGCCGCCTTCAAGCACGGTCTGCTGCTGAGTCAGGGCAACAAGAAAACCACCCTGGTCAAGCACCACAAGGCCTACCGGCTGATGCCGGACAACGCCCAACCGGCGCTGGCACTGCTGAGCGAGGCTCGCCAAGGCGCCTGATCCCGCCTGTTTTCAGCAATAAAAACGGCAGACCCTTGCGCAGGATCTGCCGTTTTTTATTGTTCGATCTTTGGTGATGAGGTTGGGTTGTCGTTTAGCGGATCTTGATGCCAATCTGGCCCGCGTCACACCACTCGAACATCACCTCTTCGCTCTTGCCGCAGCAACTGCCACCACAGACCCGGCTTTCGCGCTTGATGACCCGTCCCTTGCGCATCCAGACGCCGAGCATGGCCTCCACCGCATCTTCCGAGGTGTGGAAGTGGCGAGCCAGATCACGCCGGCTCACCTTCTGCTGCGCGGCGAGGTAATCCCCCAGCTCGCGCAGGATCATAAGGTCACCACCTTGCGGGCGACGATGTCACCGTGACGACGACCGGCCCACCAGAGCAGTACCAGAGAGAGGCCGTAGCTGACGATCCAGAACAGGCTCTGCTCCGGATGAGCGGCAAAGGTCGCGACCTGATAGAAGAGGGTCGCGCACATAAAGGCCATATAGTTGCACCATACCGCCGTCATCAGCGCCCACTGGCGGCCGGTTTCCCGCACCAGCGCGCCCATGGCTGCGGCGCAAGGCATGTAGAGCAGCACGAACAAGAGGTAGGCAAAGGCACCGGCCGCCCCGTCGAAGTGGGTCTGCATGTTGCCGTAGGTGGAGACATCGACCTCCTGCGCCTCGGCAGCAGCTTTCTGGTCGTCGAGGTTGCCAACATCAAGCCCCATGGGGTCGCTCGGGTTGATCTCGGCCAGATTGGTCGCCACGGCGTCGATCGCCTCGTGGAAGCTGGCCACCAGCGAGAACTCGCTCTCCTCCTCTTCACCACCACCAGCACCGGCGTAGAGGCTGTTGAGGGTCCCCACCACCGCCTCTTTGGCGAAGATGCCGGTGACGATGCCGACCGTGGCCTGCCAGTTGTCATCGCGCACGCCGATGGGGTGCAACACAGGCGTCACCGCCTGACTGATTTTGCTCAGCACCGAGCTCTCCTGCTCCTGATGGCCGAAGCTGCCATCGGTGCCCAGGGAGTTGAGCACGCTCAGCACGGCGACCACCAGCACGATAGTTTTACCGGCGCCAAAGACGAAGGATTTGAGCTTCTGCCAGGTCTTGATGGCAACGTTGACCGGCCGCGGCCACTCGTAATCCGGCATCTCCATCACCATGGAGTCGCTCTTGCCCGGCAGCAGGGTGCTGCGCAGCAACAGGCCGGTGAGCACCGCCACCAGAATGCCGATGAGGTAGAGACCGAACACCAGGTTCTGGCCCGATTCCGGGAAGAAAGCCACCGCAAACAGGGCGTAAACCGGCAGACGGGCACCGCACGACATGAAGGGGGCCATGGCGGAGGTCATCAGCCGCTCCCGCTCGGAGTTGAGGGTACGGGTCGCCATCACCGAGGGGACGGTACAGCCAAAGCCCATCAGCATCGGCACAAACGCCTTGCCCGGCAGGCCGAGGCGGCGCATCAGGGCATCCACCACGAAGGCGGCACGGGCCAGATAGCCGGAGCTCTCCAGCACCGCGAGGAACAGATAGAGGCAGCCAATCACCGGAATAAAGGTGGCCACGGTCTGCAAACCAACGCCGAAGCCGTCTGCCAGAATGGCGCCCAACCACTCGGGGGCATTGACCAGCCCCAGCAGGTGGTGCACCCCATCGACAAACAGGGCGCCGCCCATGATGTCGAAGAAGTCGATAAAGGCGCTGCCAACGTTGATGGCAAACAGGAACATCAGGTACATGACAAACAGGAAGAAGGGGATGCCAATCCAGCGATTGAGCAGCACCCGATCCAGCCACTCGCTCTGTGCCTCGGTAAGCTTGCCCTTCTGCTGACGCGCCTGTTGTACCCACTGGTGGATATGGCCATAGCGGATATCTGCCAGTTGCAGGTCGATATCCTGCCCCTGATGGGCGCGAGCAACTACATTGGCGGCGGCCGCCTGCTGACCGGGCAGCAGGGTCTCCTGCATCACCGCATCCTCTTCCAGCAGGCGCAGGGCGCGGCCACGGGTAGTGAGGTGATGCGGGGCGAGCAGGGTCTCCAACTCCGCCAGATCGGTTTCAAGTGTATGACCGTAATCGAGCTGCAAGGCGGCTTGCGGCTGACCGATAAACTGCCGGATCTGCTGCTTGAAGGCGGCAACCTGCTTACTGTTGTGGGCAGAGAGGGCCACCACCGGGCAACCGAGGGATTTGCCGAGCTTGCTCTCGTCGATGACGATGCGGCGTTTTTGCAGGATATCCAGCTTGTTGAGCACCACCACCATAGGCAGGCCCAGTTCGCGCAGTTGCAGCGTGAGGTAGAGGGAGCGCTCCAGATTGGCGGCGTCGATGACGTTGAGCAGCAGGTCGGGCTGTTGGCCCTGGGCAAAACGGCTGGCGATCTGCTCGTCCAGACTGCCATCCTGACTGGCCAGGCTATAGATGCCGGGCAGATCCATCAGCTTGAAGTGATGCTCACCCGCGCTGAACTCACCCATCTTCTTGTCGACAGTGACCCCGCTCCAGTTGCCCACTTGCTGGCGGGCACCGGTCAGGGCGTTGAACAGGGAGGTCTTGCCGCTATTGGGGTTGCCGACCGTTACCAGAGAATAATTCATACCAGCTCTACCTCTATTTTCTTCTGAACCCGCCGCGTGCGTGTGGCAAGCCACTTTGCAGGTTCGACTTCTTGTCTCTGAACCGCTCCCGGTGACTTTCTTGACCTGAGCGGTAGCCGAGCAGGGGGTTATACCGGCTCGACTTCTATTTGCTGTGCCAGGCTCTTTTGCATGGAGAGACAGATCCCCTGACACTGGATCTGGAGCGGGTCCCCCAAGGGGGCGGATCGCAGATAGATGACTTCAGTCTGGGGCAACAGGCCCATCACCATCAGTTTGCGGCGCAGCGGCCGGGCCAGCTGGTTCATATTCTTGATGCGAGCACTCTGTCCCGGCGACAACTGCGTGAGTACCATGACTGACTCCTGAAGTTAAACAATAATAATTCGCTTTTACTTGGGGCATTATAAGCTGTGTCTTCAACTTTTATTTGAGTAAAATCAAACTCCGCTTAGCTAACCCATAAAGTATTGCCATGAGTCACGACAACAACAGCCGCCTCGTTTACAGCACCGATGGCGGCATGATCAAGGAGCAGAACGCTCCCCAATCCGCCTCCCCCTTCCCCACCGACGGCACCGTGCGGATTCGCCGCGAGACCAAGGGGCGCAAGGGCGCCGGGGTGATCACCATTCATGGCGTACCCGCCGATCAGCAAAAATCCCTGGCAACCCTGCTCAAGAAGAAATGCGGCACCGGTGGCGGCATCAAAGAGGGGGTGATCGAGATCCAGGGGGATAAACGGGACCTGATCAAGGCCGAACTGGAGAAAGCCGGTTTCAGCGTCAAGCTGGTGGGTGGCTGATCCCCTTGTCACCCATGCGGTTTTTCCCTAGAATGCCCGCTCCCATCGAGGGGGAGTAGTCTCGCATACCGTATCGACACCGGTCTGCGACCCTGATCAACATACTTGGTGCCAACTCACCATGGTCAGGGTGATCCATGCCAATCATGGATTTGACAAGACCTTTGACGGGCCAGTGCCAATACCGGGGACGGATGGCGCAGGCTTGTCTTTGGTTTATAACAATTCCGTCCCCCGGTCATTTTTATGGAAGCCTTGTTAACCTCAACCCTCAGCGTCGCCATTGCCGAAATCGGCGATAAAACCCAGCTGTTGGCGTTGCTGCTCATCTGCCGTTTTCGCAAGCCCTGGCCCATCATCGCCGGCATGCTGGCGGCTACCCTGCTCAACCATGCGGGTGCCGCCTGGATTGGCGAGTTCATCAGCCGCTGGCTCGATCCCAAGATAATGACCTATCTGGTCGCCATCGCCTTTATCGCCATGGCTATCTGGATTTTGGTGCCGGACAAGATGGATGACGAGGAGAGCTCGCTGGATAAATACGGCCCCTTTATGGCCACCTTCGTGCTCTTTTTTATTGCCGAGATTGGTGACAAGACCCAGATCGCCACCGTGCTGCTGGCCGCCAAATATGACTCGCTGGTGCAGGTCATTACCGGTACCACCCTCGGCATGATGCTGGCCAACGTGCCTGTGGTGCTGATCGGCAAGCTGGGGGCAGACAAGCTGCCACTCAAGGGGATCCGCATCGCCTGCGCCATCCTCTTCGTCGGCCTCGGAGTGAGCACCCTGATCTTCGCCTGATGGCCCGAATCCGCTGACCAAGCCCTCCCCTGTGGAGGGCTTTTTTGTTTGCAGCTTTGTCTATTGCGTAATCCGCTGTCGCAACCACCAGCCGTAGAGCCAAGGGGCAGTGCACGGTTGCGGGTGCCTCATGCCATAATGGGGCAAACCTCGTGGAGTCCCCCCATGCACAACGTATCAAGAGAGACGCTTCTCGAATGGGTCAAACAGGGACGGCTAGCGCCAGAGAAGCTGGCGGACGCCCTGACCCTCGCCGATCTTCCCCCCCATCCGGTGCGCTGGCAGTGGCTGTTTGACCGGCTGCTGCTCTGGCTCGGCGCCATCTGCATCGGGGCTGGACTGGTCTTCTTCGTCGCCTTCAACTGGCATGAGTTGGGCCGGGTCTCCCGCCTCGCCCTGCTGGAGGCACCGCTGCTCGCCATGCTGCTTCTGCTGTGGCGCAAACCGCTGGGGGATACCCCCCGTCAGGCACTGCTGCTCGCCATCGCCCTCAATATCGGCGCCCTGCTGGCGCTGGTGGGTCAGACCTACCAGACCGGCGCCGATCCCTGGCAGCTGTTCGCCACCTGGGCGCTGATGCTGGTGCCACTGGCGGTATTTGGCCAAAGCCCCCTGCTCTGGACCTTGAGCTGGCTGCTCGGCCAGCTGGCGCTGGTGCTCTACTGGCGGCTCGGTTTGTTCACGTTCTTCTTTACCTTCGATGAAGAGGGATTGGGCTGGTGCCTTACCCTGCTCAACGCCGCCCTCTGGGGTCTGCTTCTGCTGGCACCAAACCGCTGGCGCCTGATGCCAAGCTGGCTGGCGGGTCTGGCTGCCGGTCTGGGAGCTACCCTGCTCACACTGCTGGCGCTGTTTGATGCCGCCTCTGCGCTGGTGTGGCCGCTCTGGCTTGGCTGGCTCGCTGCGGCCTATGCCCTTTGGCATCACAGATTTATCGCCGGACTCGCCATGGGGTGCCTCAGTCTGATTGCCGTCATCCTCGCAGCGCTGGGCAAATGGATGGAGCCCGACATCAATGGCTTCTTGCTGCTGAGCCTGATCGCCATCGGCCTTTCCGTCACCGCCGCCCGCTGGCTGCAACAACAACGGAGGTCTCATGAGTGATCTGACCCTTTGGCAAGCACTGCAACAGGCCAATCTGGTAGAGGGGGAGATGCCCCGTGACACCCAGCCTCACTGGTCGAGCCGCTTTCTGCTGGGGCTGGTGGGCTGGATTGCCGCCCTGTTCCTGCTCTTTTTCCTGTTTCTCACCTTCGAGCAGCTGACCCGCGAAGCCAATAGCGCCCTGCTGCTGGGTGCCGTGCTGCTGGCGGGGGCCTACGCCCTCAACCGCAGCCAGCGCGGCGATCTCTGGGATCAATTCGTGCTGGCCCTCACCCTGGCGGCCGATGCCTGGCTGCTCTATGGCCTGCTCGATCAGCTGGACCTTCATCACGCCCTGCTCTGGTTTGGGTTGTGCCTGCTGTCGCTCGCCATCGCCGTGCTGTTCGATCACTGGCTGGTGCGGCTGTTTCACAGCGTGGCGGCGGCCCTGCTGCTCACCCTTGGCCTCGCCTGCCTCGGGCTGCAACTGCTGGCCCTGCCGCTGGTGATGGCGGCCATTACCTTCTGCTGGCTGCGGGCAGATAGGGATCCAGAGCGCCACCAGCTCTACCACTCCATCACGTTGGGGCTGGCCCTCTCGCTGCTGGTGCTGGGCCGTCTGCACCACCCGCTGTGGGACGGCGGCAGCAGCGTGCTGGACGAACTGGGGCTGTCCCGCCTGCCGCTCTGGCTCAATCCCCTGCTCTGCGCCGCCCTGCTGCTGGCGGTGATGGTGAAGCTGAGGCTCCCTCTGCTGTTTGGCCTGCCGCTGGTGCTGATCAGCGCCGTTATCCCCGGCATGGGGGCAGGCGCACTGGTGCTGATCCTCGGGTTTTATGCCGGCAGTCTGGGGCTGATGACCCTCTCGGCCCTGCTGCTGCTCGGCTATGGCTCGCTCTATTACTACGATCTGGGGCTCACCCTGATGACCAAATCCTGGCTGCTGCTGGGCTCCGGCATCCTGCTGCTGGGTGCCCGCCAGCTGCTCACCACCTTCGCGGCAAGGAGCGATTCATGAAACCTGTGACCCGACAGCTCGCCCTGTTGCTGAGCGGCCTCGCCATCCTGGCAGGCATCAATGCCACGGTCTGGCGCTATGAGCACGCCATGAGCAGCGGCGAAGTGGTGCTGCTGCGGCTCGCTCCGGTCGATCCCCGCTCCCTGATGCAGGGGGATTACATGCGGCTCAACTATGAAATTGCCCGCGAGCTGACCAGCCGCGACGCCCGTACTACTCAAAACAAGGGCAGCGACACCCTGGTGATCCGCCTCGATGCCCATCAGGTGGCCAGTCTGGTGGCCGATGGCAAACCGGATCGGCTCGCCAGCGATGAGCGGCTATTGCAAGTGCACCAGAGCGAGCGGCAGTGGCAGATCGGCCCCGATGCCTACTTCTTTGAAGAGGGCACGGGAGAGCAGTACCAAGCGGCCCGCTACGGCGAGTTCCGGCTGCAAGCGGATGGCAAGACCCTGCTGGTGGGGCTGCGGGATGAGGCCTACCAGCCCATCGGGCAGATCCGCGCCCGCTGGTAACGGCAGTGAGTGGCTATTTACTCTGTTCATGGTCACACTCAAGGGAAGGTTGATCGCTAAGGATGTTCCCAATGAGGATATGGCTGATCTGTCATCTGTTGCTGCTCTGCTGGGCCTCGACGGCCCGGGCTGATCTGGGCAAGCTCGAGTACCTCACCGAAGAGTACCCCCCCTACAACTTCAGCGATCCGCAAGGCCAGCCCACCGGCCTTGCGGTCGATCTGCTGCAGATGATCTGGCAACACCGCGGCGTGACACCCCAGCCGGTGCGCATCCTGCCCTGGGCGCGAGGTTATTACTTGCTAACCCAGAAGCCCAACGTGGTACTCTTCTCCACCGCCCGCACTCAGGCCCGGGAGGGTCTCTTCAAGTGGGTATGCCCCATCGGCTACTCGGAGTACATACTGCTGGGCCGCAAAGCGCAGAACATCACCCTGACCGCCTTCGATCAGATGAGTCAGTACAAGATCAGCGCGGTGCGCTCGGACGCCGCCGAACAGCTGCTACTCAACAACGGCATGGATGACAACAACATCATCCCGGCCAACCGCCTGTCGCAGGGGTTGAAGATGCTGCTCTCCGGCCGCGCCGATCTGCTCGCCACCAGCAAGCTGGCGGGATATGACGCCATCCGCGAACTGAAGCTGAGCAGCGACGACTTCAACGTGGCCATGGTGCTGAGCGCCGAGCAGCTCTGCTACGCCTTCAGCCGTCAGGTGCCCGACAGCGAGATCACCCTCTTTCAGCAGGGCCTGACCCGCGCCCTCGCCTCGGAAGAGTTTCGCAAATTGCAGGCCAAATACCTGCCGGTGCGCTGAGCACTCACTCACCCGATGGGCAGCAGTTCGCTGCCCATTTTATTGATGAAAGATGCAATAGAGGTGGCTAGCTATTCCCGCCGCAAGCAGTCAAACTGGGCTACATAGTTGATTGCGAAGGATCTTTCCCGTGCGGACATGGCACCTACCTCATCTGCTACTGCTCTTGTGGGCCACCTTCGCGCAAGCCGATCCAGGCAAGCTCGAGTATCTGAGCGAAATCTCTCCCCCGTTTAATTTCAGCGACCAGCAAGGGATGCCGACCGGATTGTCGGTGGAGCTGATGCAGCTTATCTGGAAAGCGCGGGGCGTGTCGCCCCAGCCAATCCGCATTCTGCCCTGGGCCCAGGGCTACAACCTGCTGCAACAAAAAACCAATGTGGTGCTGTTTGCAACCGCCCGCACCCCGCAGCGGGAGGCGCTCTTCAAGTGGGCCTGCCCCATCGATCACTCGGAATTTGTGCTGCTGGGGCGCAAGGCGGACAACATCACCCTAGGCTCCGTGGCCGAGATCAGCCGCTACAAGGTCGGCGTGGTGCGCTCCACCGTCTCCAAACAACTGCTGCTCGAACGCGGTATCGATGAACGCCAGCTGATGCTGGCCAATCGCCTCACCCAGGCGGCCAAAATGCTCACCTCAGGTCGCGCCGATCTGTTTGCGACCAACAAGCTGGCGGGCTATCAAACTCTGCTGCAGCTCGGCTTCAAGCCTGACGACTTTCATGTCGCCTTCGTGCTGGATGCCAGACCGCTCTGCTACGCCTTCAGCCGTCAGGTGCCCAACAGCGAGGTCGCCCTCTTTCAGCAGGCGCTGACCCAAGTCGTCGCCTCGGCGGATTTCTCGGCCCTGCAAGCCAAATACCTGCCGCTGCGCTAACGCCCCGATCGCCGCCGACATAGGGCGCAAGATGGCGGCATGCGCCCGCGCTTTTTTGCCAAACATGCTCCGTCGCCTTGGCGAAATCGGCCAGCTTGGTCACACTTGAGCAGATATTCCCTTGATCAGGATGGCAAAAATGAAACCATGGATTGGATTGGCCGGGGCACTGCTGGCCACCCTCGCACAGGCGAGTCCTGAGCTCGGCAAACTGCACTACATCACCGAAGAGTACAAACCCTACAACTACGCCGATGCCAGCGGTGCCCCCACCGGCCTCGCGGTCGAGCTGCTGCAACTGGTGTGGAAAAAGACCAATACCCCGGCGCAACCCATCACCATCATGCCCTGGGCGCGCGGCTACTACCTGCTGACCCAAAAGCCCAATGCGGTGCTCTTCTCCACCGCCCGCACCCAGGCGCGCGACCCCCTGTTCAAGTGGGCCTGTCCTGTCGGCTATATCGAAGTCGTGCTGGTAGGGTTGGCCCAGCGCAATATCACCATCAGCAAGCTCGACGATGCCAAGGCGTTCAATATCGGGGCGGTGCGGGCCGATGTGGGGGAACAGCTGCTGCTCAACAACGGCTTTGACGAGACCAGGCTGATGACTGCCAATCGGCTATCACAGGCGCTGAAGATGCTCACATCCGGCCGAGTTGATCTGCTGTCAACTCACAAGACCACCATGGAGATGCTGGTCGCAGAGCAAAAGATCGACCCAGCCAGCTTCAAGGAGCAGTGGGTGCTGAGCTCGGAGCAGCTCTGCTTCGCCTTCAGCCATCCGGTGAGCGACGAGCTGGTCAAGGAGTTCCAGACCGGCTTGACCCAGGTGCTGGCGAGCAGCGAATACCCGCTGCTGCACAGCAAATACTTCCCAACCCCCGCCGCCAAATAGCGGCGCTGCATCGAACGCCAACAACAAGGGGCCCACTGCGGGCCCCTTCGTTTTTTACCGTTTGCGCTCCTCTCTTTTTACCGTTTGCACTCCCCTCGCGGCGTCACCCCACCGCCCTGCCACTGCCAAGCCCCGACAACCAACAACTAATCGCTAATTAATAAAAGTTTGTGCCAGCGCAAAAAACCACTCCTTTCTGATAGTTAGCTCATCAAAACCATAGATAAGACCACTCTGGCTCCGTAATATGGCGACGGGCGTCTGTTGACCCCTTTTCCGAGATCAATGGTCAACGGCGCAATCTGGTAGCGACAGTCAGGGGCGGTAGCGACTTTAGCGTAGGGTCGATTAGCGAAGCGTAATCGTCCGCGGTAACCGTCCCCTCTCCCCTTGCGGGAGAGGGCTAGGGTGAGGGGTCGGTAACGTCATTGCTTGGCGAAATATCGCCGTCTAATTGGCATGGCTTCGCCATGCAGGACACGAGGACTCCGTCCTCGACGGGGTTTCGCCGCCGCTACGCGGCTTGGCGAGTGACTTTGGAAAGACCCAAAGTCACCAAAGGTCTAATCCCCCACTTGTTCGCCCTCCTGCGTCGGGTTCCCTCGGTTCACCCGTTTGTCCCACGGCACGCGCCGATGGGCTTTGACCTTCACCATCCCTGGCGTCGGTCAAAGTCCGCTGCGGACATCCTTGTCCTTGCGCCAAACCGGGGCGAGCGTTGCTCGTCCAATTCCGATTTGGCCCCTGGCCCCGCGGCGCTCGCTCGGCGTCCTGCCTCGCCGCCTAGACAAACGGGCTCACCTCGGCGAACAACAGGGAGAAAAAACTGAATCCTTAACCCCGAGGCCAACCTAACAATTCTTACTTATTCGGGGAATGGTTTTGCATTGAGGGCACGACAATTAGCATTTAGCCAAGACCTAACGTTACTTCTCGAACGACCAATTACAAACTACTAACGCTTTAATAACTTACATTCCCTTGTTATTTTATTAGGATTTAAAAATTCCTGACCAATTCAACGTTAAAGATATATACGAGCAGAATTTAAACTTCCTAATTGGCGCTGGAGCATCACATGGTTTTTTACCAACTTTAGCTTTAGAAATTAAAGATGAAAATGGTCAAAAACATACATTTGAAACATTAGCTAAAAAATTTGAAAACAGTAATGAGATGAGAGCATTGCTTTTTATGCTGTATTATAAAGAGTGTATAAAACCTGGCTTACCATATGTATACCCTAAGGGGGTTCCTGCACCACCTAAGACACCACAAAAAGAGAGCGTCATCAGTGAATATAAGCATTTCATCACAACATTGATTCATATCTTAAATAGACAAAAAAACTCCGCAAAAAAATCCAATATATTTACCACGAATTATGACAATTGCTTTGAAACTGCCAGTGAGGAGTTACTAGCTGAGCGTACAGCTCAGTTTTATGTCAATGATGGGAGTATAGGGTTTCAAAAGAAAATTTTTCATACTCGGAATTTTAACAACCGCCTTGTCAATAAAGGTGTTTTTGAACGATACGATCAAATCCTTCCTCAAATAAATATCCTACATGCTCATGGATCCGTTCATTGGGAAAAAGGAGACAGAGATAGTGACATCGAGATTAATTATGGCACAAGCAATTACAGCATCACATTTAAAGAAGATGAAAATGAGATAATTTCCACCTTCAAAGCAATCCTATACAATGAAGCCAAAACAAATGTTGATTTGCTCGACTTTGAGCTTGGTACGGATTTAACACCACTAAATATCAATGATTTTTGGCAAAGTTACAACAAAATCCCAATTGTTAATCCAACAAAATGGAAATTTCATGAGACCGTTTTTGAAGAGGCTTACTATCAAATTCTGCGCTATCTAAGTTATGAATTAGAGCGACCGAATTCAGTGCTAGTTACGTTTGGTTTCTCTTTTGCTGATGAGCATATACTTACCCTAGTTCAGCGTTCCTTGTCTAATCCATCTTTAACAATGTACGTGTCGTGTTTTAACAAGCCGGAATTAGAATGGATGAGGGATAAATTCAATGGATATCCAAATGTAAAGTTCATTTATTCAGATAGTGAACCACTTAGTTTTAGCCATTTTAATAAAACGGTTTTCACCCTAAGTAGACCAAAGGGAGAAAATGGTAAAGATACGACGAAGCTACCTGCTGAAATGAGAGAGGAAGCTGAAGAGTTAGGTGATGAACTATGAGCATTGCTATCGGTGAAGTGATCTCAGTCAGGGGAACAAATATAATTGTCGAACTCTACGAGGAGTCCAATAAAGAAACTCTTTTCTATAATGGAGAAAAATTCAATGGCGTATCAATTCAGGAGTTTATATCAATCCGCAGAGGGTTCAAAGATATCGTTGCAAGAGTTCAAGGTGAATACCTTGATGAGAGAGTAAGGGATGAGGAAAACAATTGCTACATTCGTAAAATTGAGCTAGTACCTATTGGATATTTCCACTTCGATAATTTCCATGAAGGTATCAAACACTTGCCAATGATTCGTGATATTGCTTATCTAATGAATGATAGTCAGGTCAAATCACTCTTTGGCAAACCAGATGATAGATTTATTGTCGGTGAGACTCTTACTGAAGAAGTCCCTATATCACTTCCTTGGGCTAAGCTATTCAATACTCATATAGGCGTATTTGGAAATACTGGCAGCGGTAAATCAAACACACTAACAAATTTATACACAACACTATTTACAAACAAACTGAATAACTTCAAAGGAAAAAGTAACTTTGTTGTGATAGATTTTAATGGTGAGTATACAAATAAACAGCTGATTTCTGACATAAATTTCAAGGATGTATATCAATTAGACACTCGTACTGAAGATGGGAATAAGTTCCCCATAGTAAATGATGTATTTTGGGATGAAGAGATTTTTGGTATTTTATTTAAGGCAACCGAAAACACACAAAAGCCTTTCTTGAAGAGAATAGTTTCTGGAAGAAATAAATACATAGGGAACCATAATAGCCTATTCAAATATATTAATAAAACACTTGAGCGAGCATTAACAAGTACTGCCCCCAAAAAGGAGTTTGTAGATTTAATAAATGAAATAGCAAAAATCATAGACTCAAAACCATTAAGCCAATTATCTGATCAGATGGCTTGGCAAGGAAAGGATGGTCCATTATATTTTCCGAATAAGCCCAAGCCAAATTACATTAATGGAGGAGAGCATGACCCTGCATACATTGCACATTGCAAGAACATCATTGACACTATAAATATTGGTCAACTTTCACCCTTTGATGAATTGAGATTAAGAGTCAATGTCCAACTTCTTTCTGACCTTGTCAGCGGTTATGTACAGTTTGATCATATTCAACCTCTATTAAAAAGGATGGAGGCATCTTTAACTGCTCTGACTAGAGTTTTTACCGTAGGTCAAGCTCTACCATCAGAAAAGTTATTGACTGTTATATCTCTCCGAAAGACAAACCAAGAAATAAAGAAAATACTACCTCTATTACTTGCAAAATATTATTATGAAGCACATAAACAAAAAGTGATAAATCAAACACCGCCTCACCATACTTTTCACATGATTATAGATGAAGCTCACAATATTCTTTCGACACAGTCAAATAGAGAAAATGAAACCTGGAAGGATTATCGACTGGAGTTATTTGAAGAAATCATTAAAGAAGGTAGGAAGTTTGGGTTTTTCATGACTTTGTCAAGCCAAAGACCTGCTGATATTTCACCTACGATCATGTCCCAACTACATAACTTTTTCATCCATCGCTTAGTGAATGATCGAGATCTAAAATTACTTGAGAATACGATTAGCTCACTCGATGATTTATCAAGGCAGATGATACCTAACCTAGCAAAAGGATGTGCTGTTATAACTGGAACATCCTTTGACATTCCAATGGTTGTTCAGTTCAACGAAATGGCTGAGGGTAATAGACCCGACAGCGATGATATTGATATTGAAACTCTCTGGGGGTAAGTGGATTTGACCCCATAGATCCGACACCATTCCGTGGCATATTTTTGCAAAGGTTGTGGATGTTCGAAAAGAGGGAAGGCTATCTGCCCTCAGACAGGCCAATAAAAAAAACCGCAGCCCAAGGGCTGCGGTTTTTTATTGGCTCAACCTGTTGGCACCAGACGCCAACAAGGCCAACCGTCCTTAGGCACGGCGCCAGCTGGTCTTGCCAGCGCTATCTTCCAGCACGATACCCATCTCGGTGAGACGGTTGCGGGCGGCATCGGCAGCAGCCCAGTTCTTGTCGGCACGGGCCTGATTGCGCTCGGCGATCAGGCGCTCGATTTCGGCAACCTCTTCGTCCGCTTCGTCACCCTTGAGGAAAGCCTCGGGATCTTGCTGCAGGATGCCGAGCACGGCGCCCAACTCGCGCAGACGGGCGCCCAGCGCAGCGGCAACGGCCATGTCTTCACCCTTCTGGCGGTTGATCTCGCGCACCAGATCGAACAGGGCGGAGTAGGCTTCCGGGGTGTTGAAGTCGTCGTCCATCGCATCAACGAAGCGCGCCACCTGCTCGTCGCCACCGGCAGCAGCGGCCACTGGCAGATCGCGCAGGGCGGTGTACATCCGCTCCAGCGCGGCGCGAGCTTGCTTCAGGTTATCTTCCGAGTAGTTGAGCTGGCTGCGGTAGTGGCCAGACATCAGGAAGTAACGGACGGTTTCGGCATCAAAATGGGCCAGCACATCGCGGATGGTGAAGAAGTTGCCAAGGGATTTGGACATTTTCTCTTTATCCACCATCACCATGCCGCTGTGCATCCAGGTGTTGACGTAGTCGCCACCGTGGGCGCAGCAGGACTGGGCGATCTCGTTCTCGTGGTGCGGGAACTGCAGATCGGAGCCGCCGCCGTGGATGTCGAAGTGGTTGCCAAGGTGCTTGGAGTTCATGGCGGAGCACTCGATGTGCCAGCCAGGACGGCCCGGGCCCCAGGGGCTTTCCCAGGTCGGCTCGCCGGGCTTCGACATCTTCCACAGCACGAAGTCGAGGGGGTTGCGCTTGGCATCGACCACGTCAACGCGGGCACCGGCTTGCAGTTGCTCCAGATCCTGACCGGAGAGCTTGCCGTAGTCGGCGTAGGATTCGACGATAAACATCACATCGCCGTTATCCGCCACATAGGCGTGCTCTTTTTCCAGCAGGGATTGCACCAGCTCGATGATCTCTTCGATGTGCTGGGTAGCGCGCGGTTCGATATCCGGGCGCACCATGCCGAGGGCGTCGAAGTCGGCGTGCATGTCGCCAATCAGACGCTCGGTCAGCTCGTCGCAGGTCACTTGGGTCTCGGCGGCACGCTTGATGATCTTGTCATCCACGTCGGTGATGTTGCGCACGTAGGTCAGGTCGTAACCTGCGTAACGCAGGTAGCGAGCCACCACATCAAAAGAGACGAAGGTGCGGCCGTGGCCGATATGACAGTGATCGTAGATGGTGACGCCACACACATACATGCCCACCTTGCCCGGGTGGATAGGTTTGAATTCTTCTTTTTGACGAGTGAGTGTGTTGTATATCTTCAGCATCTTCTAACCACTGCCTGTGAGTAAAATGGTTGGTCATAATACCCCGTTCAAGGGCAGAAAACGAGGCAGAAAACATGGCCAATCCCGCCTGCCAGCACGGTTACGGCGCCAGAGAGACTATGCCGCCAGCCCCTGATGGGCTAGAATTGCCACCACTTTATGCCATACACCTGCGGGCACTTCGTCGTCCGCATCAAATGAAAGGACATATCATGGTCACTCTGCACACCAATCACGGCGACATCACCCTCACCCTGAACGCTGAAAAAGCCCCGGAAACCGTGGCCAACTTCCTGCAATACTGCCGTGACGGTCACTACGACAACACCATCTTCCACCGCGTCATCGACGGCTTCATGATCCAGGGCGGCGGCTATGCTCCGGGCTTTGAAGAGAAAGACACCCGCGCCCCTATCAAGAACGAAGCGGCCAATGGCCTGTCCAACAAGATCGGCACCATCGCCATGGCTCGCACCATGGAGCCGCACTCTGCCAGCGCCCAGTTCTTCATCAACGTGAACAACAACGACTTCCTCGACTTCAAATCCGCCACCACCCAGGGCTTCGGCTACTGCGTATTCGGTGAAGTGACCGCCGGGATGGACGTGGTCAACAAGATCAAGGGCGTCAAGACCGGTAACTACGGCCGCATCCATCAGGACGTTCCGACCGAAGACGTGGTGATCACCAAGGTGACCCTTGCTGACTGATCTCTGCCGACTCGGCACTGACAAAACTGCGGCCCCGGCCGCAGTTTTTCCATCTGCCTCCCCCACTGCCAGCCCAAACTGGCGCCGCCTCGACTATCTGGCCCACGGCAACCCGCGCCAGCGCTCGGCCCACGCCCTGCTCACCGCCGGTGTGTGGGATGAGCTGGCAGCTCAGTGCGCCGATATGGCGCTGGTGAGCACGCTGGCCATCGGCCTCGATCGACCGGGCAGCGATCTCGATATTCTCTGCCAGCATGCTGATCCGGCGGCGTTTGCCGCTACTTTTGCAGAGCAAGGTTGGCAGGCGAGCCACAAGGGCGACAATATCTGGCTGCTGGAGCGCACCTTTGCCTGCCTCGACCTGCACATTGCCAATAGCAATAACCGCATCGCCAGCTGGCCACTGGAGCTGTATGTCACCGACGCCCCCATCGAGACGCAGAATGGCTGGCGCCACCTCACCCTGATGGCGGCCCTGCTAGAACGTTTTGGTGATGCCTTTTACCGTGACGTGCTGCATCTGCGCCTTGAAGAGGGATTGAAAGGGGAAGCGGCCATGTGCCGGTTGCTGGGTCTGGCGGGCGATCCTTATGAAGCGCTGCTGACGCTGGAGGGACGCAATCTGGCCGAGCTGGCATGGCAGCCGCCATCCCGTGACGGTATGCATACACCCGTTGGCGCAGCAGCGATGGCACCCGCTGCGCAATATTCGTCCCCTGTGTTTTCTACTGTCTCTGCCACCCCCGTTTGCCCTGTTTCGACCGAGAGCCCGACCCCCACATCATGAGCACCCTCTTTATCAGTGACATTCACCTCTCTGCCCAGCGGCCCGATATGACCGCGGCATTGGTGCGCTTTCTCGAGCACGACGCCCCCGGCGCCGATGCCCTCTATGTGCTGGGGGATCTCTTCGAATTCTGGATTGGCGACGATGACCCCAATCCGCTCCATCAACAGATAGCTGACGCCTTCTTGGCCCTGAGCCAGCAGAACGTGCCCATCTACTTTATCCACGGCAACCGCGACTTTCTGCTGGGCCAGCAGTTTGCCAAGCGCGCCGGAATGACCCTGCTGGGGGATCCTTGCGTTATCGAGCTCTATGGGGAGCGGGTAGTGCTGAGTCACGGCGATCTGCTCTGCACCCTGGATGAGGGGTATCAGAAGTTTCGCCGCATCACCCAGCTCAAGTGGCTGCGCTGGCTCTTTTTGCGGTTGCCGCTCGCCCGCCGTCAGGCCATCGCCTGCAAAATGCGCGGCCAAAGCCAGATGGAGAACGCCCACAAGAGCCAGATCATCATGGATGTGACGCCAGCGGCAGTGGACGACACCCTGCGCGCCCACGACTGCCGAATGATGATCCACGGCCACACCCACAGACCCGCCATCCACGACGTCACCCTCGATGACCAGCCCGCCCGCCGCATCGTGCTGGGTGACTGGTTCGAGCAAGGCTCGGTGCTGGTCTGCCGCCCCGGCGAGCAGCGGCTGGAAATGCGGGCGCTGGCAGAGGCTTGATAGCCCGCCAGTCCGGTTGACCACCAAGCGCCGGTCCCCCATAACTGAGGTATCCTGATTTTCACAGACAGTCCCGATTGTTACGATGAGACAATCGGGGGTATTGAATGAAATCGAGAGAACACTATTCACCAG